>DASXDT010000007.1 GCA_036490475.1 Candidatus Tumulicola sp. | reverse complement strand
CAACGGCAGTACGCTGCGGAATCCTCCTTCAAACATGCCTTGACGTATCGGTCTACCATGCCGGAGTCCGCCGGAACTTGTGTTTGTGCGAGCGCAACGCCGCTTGTTTGTGCGAGCGCAACGCCGCTCATGGCGAATACGAGGCATACCACAGGGGACAGTCTCATCGTAAGGATCCTTTCGGGCGAATGGGCTCGCAGCTCTGCCCTCCACCGCTCGGTTATAAGTTCTTTCTTGTCATGCCGATTTTCGACCGCTGAATACGCAGAGCCGATCACTTGCAGCCGGCGAGACATGACTTCCGCGATTGCTGACACACCGCTGGTGATGCCTGGCATGGCTGTTTATCGCATTGCTCGCGACAGCTGATCGCACGGCCGCCGCCCTGGGCCGCCGTCGCCGGCAATGAAAATTGCATCGCCGCAAGGAGAACAAATCCAGCGAAGGCGTATTTGGCCATGCAACCTCGTGCTCCGTTCACAAGACGTGTGCAGAACTGGTACGTGGCTGCGGCGCGAAGTCAACGGGAAAGCGCGGTTCCACAAATGGAACCCCCTACATTCAACATACCGCGCCAAAACACGGCTCACGGCCGGGCACATCCGTTTTGAAGGCTTCGATGAAGCCACCGTCGACTTGCGTGACGTAAACAGTTCGTCCGCCTGGGCCGCCGAACGTCAGGTTGGTCGGGTATTTCCCCAGCAGCGCGATTTCGCGCAGGATTTTTCCGCCAGGAGAAACGATCGCGACGGTGCCGTTGCCCGGCCTCGCCACGAAAAGACGCCCGGCCCGATCGGTCCGCAGCCCGTCGAGTTTATACGACGGAAAGCGCACGACCAGCCGCGCGTGCGTCAGCGCAGCGCCGTCGATTTGATAAGCCCACACCTCGCGCGTATCGGTTTCGCTCACGTAGAGCGTCGTCCCATCCGGACTCAAATCGATGCCGTTCGTTTCACCCATCGGCCGCGGACCGCGCATGGGAGCGCCGATCACGCTGCCGGTCGCCGCGCGGTCGATGCGCCAGACTCGGCCGCTGTGATCCGCGAAGTCAGGGTCGCTGGCGAACAGCGTGCCGTCGCGCGCCATGGCGAGATCGTTCGGCTGCGAAAACTCTCCCGAGTGAAAGTAAAGCTTGGGCGTGTCGGTGCCTGGTTCAAACACGAAGATATTGTGCCGTCTGTAATCGGCCACATACATTCGTTGTTCGCGATCGAACCGGATGCCGCTGCCGACGCTGCCGTCCGGCAGCATTGCGAACAATCGGGAGGACGACGCACCGAGCAATAGTTCGCCGATGGTGCCGGCGCGGTGCAGGTTGACGACGTACAAATTTCCCGCTGCATCGATGGCGGGGCCCTCGATTTCCGAGGTGTATTCACCAGGGGGCGTAATCCGTTCGCTCACGAACAGTCGATCCGGCGTGCCGAGCGCTCCCGCCGTGCACAGCACGGACGCGAGCCAAATCGTTGCCAATAACGCAATCCACTTCATCCCAAGCTCGCAACTTGATCCGCCTGCAACATGGCCTATCCGAGATGC
>DASXDT010000005.1:600000-848811 GCA_036490475.1 Candidatus Tumulicola sp. | reverse complement strand
TTCTTTGAGTGCGATGACTTTGCCGTTGCTCTCCTTGCCGGTGGTCGTGCCATCGACGCCGGGGAACGTTGCAAAGAAATCGTCGAAGGTTCTATTCTCTTGGATCATGACGATGATGTGCTGGACTGGCGTGTTGCCTTTTACCAGCGTAGGCTGCAACTCGGCATGTAGCGCTTGTTGCTGCGGGATCGCCTGCGCTGCCGATCCGGCGCCGCCGCTAGCGTTGCAGCCACCGCACACGAGTACGGCAGCCATTAAGAATAAAGAAGACGTGCGTGTGCGACTATTCATTTTATCTTCCTTCGAAAGTAGTGTTTGTACCTCCGCAAGCGAGCTGAATCGGGACGAGCCGATTCAGCTAACCCGTACTTGCAATTTCACTCGCGATCGATCGGTTCATGTAGCGACTTCTGATCCGTGCAGAACGAACTCGACGGGGGCGCGGAGACCGGCGCGAACGGTCGCGCCTTCTGGTTCAGCGCGAACATGTCCGCGATCGAGGTTGCGCGGACGTCGGTGGTGCCCATCGAACCCAAATCAAACGTTCCTTCGACAAACTTCAAAACGCTTCCGAACTCGTACTGCGTATGTGAGATCTCACCTTTTGGTACGTACGGTGAGACGACGAGCAGCGGCACGCGAAAGCCCAAGCCACCCATATTGTCGAACAACGGCGGTGGCTCGTGGTCGTAGAAGCCTCCCCAGTCATCCCAAAGGATTACGATTGCTGTCGATTTCCAATAGGCGCTCTTGCCAATCGCATCGACGACGGCGCCTACCCATTCTGGCCCATTATCCGGGGCCGAGGGCCCGCCGGGATGATCTGAATTTTGAGCTTCTGGAATGACCCACGAAACTTGCGGTAGCACGCCGCTCTTGATGTCCGCGAAGATGTTACACTCGGGCATCGACACGTTCGTCTTCCATTCCGGTCCATTATAGACTTCACTGAGCGCCGCCATGGCGTTCCACAGGCCATTAAGTTCCTCTTTATTGTATGGCGGTGCGTAGTACTTCCACGTTACGTTCTTTGCATCCATGAGATCTCGCATCGTGGGCGTCGGATATGAGATGCACGGCGGGGGGCCCATCCACGCGAGATACTTCCCTTTCTGCGTGAGCAGATTGGTTGTGTACTGAGTTGCCTTGCAGCCCCAATCATTGAAGTCAGAAGGCCCCGGGTAATCGATGAGAGCGCAAGTAGGTTTCGATGTTCCGCAGTGCGTATCGGCGATCATTGTGCCGCCGGCAACGAGATCCTGATGTGCGGTGAAACTACCACTTCCTTGCGTTTGAAACAGATGATCGCCAAGGGCGAAGTGCTTGGCCAGATCCCAATACTGCTTAATATCTTTGGGGGCGATATACTGGTACGGGATCGTACCCGCGGGATTATTGTTATTGTAGCCTTCTAGGTTAAAACCATCCATATCGCAGGACGTTTTGGGATACGTATCCTTCCCGTCACAATCATAGTTGTACGCTTTAGAGTCGTGATTGAAGTCGAGGCCACCACTTAGAGGCTTCTCTGTCAGCGCAATTTTTGTCTTCACATACTTGCCGTTGACTTTCTTTAAGTAATAGCCAAATGTAGCGCCATCGACCCCGGGAAACGTAGCGAACAAATTGTCGACGCTGCGATTTTCTTGAACGATCATGACGATGTGCTGTATCTTGCTAGACGACGCTGCGGCACTTGCGAACGACGACGGCACCACGTGGCTTCCGCTTGAACCTGCGCACGACGTCAGCGCGACACAAACGAAAAGGGAGAGCGATCGAACGGTGGTCCAAGTCATGTTAGTGCTTTCGCAGCTGCTGGCGAAATCGAAGCCAGCTTGGAAGCGAACCTCAAAATATTGTCCTCCGGCAAGCGAATCAACAAGTCTGCTCCGCTCATTCGCTAGCGATAGTTTGCATCATAGCTCTGCATACCTGCGCATTGTGGAAGAGGCTAGAGCACAGCACTGTCCCAAAAGTTCATTTGCAAGGATAGTATACCTAGGTCAATTTCTGGATGCCGCTCGACGATGCGCGAGGCCTAGAGATCGTCGGAAATATGATGCGTCATACAGACGTATCTCGACGTTCGCATGGAAGTCGAGTGAGCATATTTTGAGTATAATACTGTGCCGCCCAACCACTGCCGGAACGATAGTGTCATTACGCCTGTCCGAGCCGCGACCGCGCGCTGCTATTTTGGACCGGCCTTGGAAGCGCTAAGCTTAAAGACCGCCAAGTTATTGATCGGTTACACTTCCGCCCATTGCGTCATCAGCAACGACGCTGATTTGCGTTACGCCAGTCCGAACTTCAAGAGTTTGCGGTTTGCCGATGTTGTGAAACGTTTCAGAGTGCGGGCGGCCGTTGCGCCGGGCATTACTGTGCTTGTGGTCAAACCTTGAGCGCTGCTTCGGCCGCCTGATCTTCCGACCACGCCACACCTTCGGCCGAAGGTCTCTATCTCGGCTTCGATCAGCTGCTCGTGCAATGCGGCCACGAGCTTCTCGTAGCCCCACCGCTCCGTGGGCGCACGCTCATTGCCGAATTCTTTGTATTGCAGATTGACTTAGCCGAACAACCGCGCCGTATTGTTCGCCTCTCCACGTAGCGCCAAGAGCAGCGCGACATTGCTGCAGCGCGATCGCGATGTGTAAGGGATATTGTGCCTGCCGGACGCCGTGACCGTGCCGGTAGGACGAGCCGAATCCGGCGGGCCCGCGTCGAACTGGGTCGCCATGGTTGCGTGGTTCGCGCTAGGGCGTTCCGCTCCGCCAAGCATCGCGAGCGAGGCCTCAACCTTCGCGATTGTTGAAGTGGGCAGGCCTTGGAGAACTTTGCATGCCGATCCGATTCAAAGCAAGTATCACGCCGTCGGTGAACCGCACGTTGACGATGCGCTACATGCCGCACATCCAATTTAGGTTTTCGAACGTCCGCTTCGGGTTGACCCTTTTGGAGGAAGTCTCCGAAATGGTTGTGGGACGAACGCGTCCCGCGCATATTACGATGCTAGGACACCCTGATGTGGCTCCCGTCGTAGAAAACATCGCAACTGGTTCGCAGTTCGCTCTTTACGAAGGCGCACGACAGGTCGCGTCCGGGACGGTAGATGAGGTCGACGAAGCGACCTTCGACTAACGCAAAATCGTTCAGGAACCGCGCGCAGCGTTCTGAACCGAGAGCTCCCAGCGATATCCGTCCGGATCGCGAAACCACAAGCCTAAATGCGGCGAGCCCGGCGATGTAGGGCCGATCTCGTCACCCGGGTCTTCCAGTTCTACGCCATTTTTCTTCAACGTGTCGAGCGCTTCGCGCAGCGCGCGCGTACCGTCGAGGTGAAACGATATGTGGTCGATCGTGTCTGGATGTGGTGTGCCTTTGAAGAACCCGATGATCATGGCGTCGTTCGTCAGCGCGATGGCCTCATCGGACCGGAACATTTCCTGCAGATCGAAGTTCTTGGTCCAAAACTGCGCGTGCTTCTCCGGGTCTCTGACGGCAAGACTGAAATGCCAAACCGTGCCAAGTTGTATTTTCATATTCGTACCTCTTCGTAACGCGTCAAGCGCACTTGTACCCGTCGTCTCGGGAGCTTCAACCGCAATCGCGGCGAAAACCCTTATTGCCAATGGCAGAACTTGAACGAAGTTGTTTAGACACTATTGGGAGTCTTGACTACTGAGGCCATCTAAGGGTTACAACGCCATTGCCGGTAGCATCTTTCCAGCCTCTGTACATACGAACGCCTATCGCGTTCGGTTCGACGTACGACGATCCGCCGCCACCGCCCCCGCCGGCGCCGGTATCCGTGGTTGACGATACGCCGGACCCGCCGCCCCCGCCACCGTACCATCCAGCACCGCCGCCGCCGCCGCCACCGCCCGGAAAACAGCTGGCGGGGCAGCTATTTCCGCCTCCGTCACCGCCGATGCCGAACGTGCCGCGTCGACCGGCTTGCCCATGAAGGTTGCAGTGCTGGTAGTCGCAGCCGTCGCCGCGCTTGCCGCCCTTTCCGCCATGATTCGGCGCGCCGCCGTTTCCACCGGACCCGGCCTCGCCATACTGCCCCTTAACGCCTTTGCCGCCGGTGCGGGTCCCACCCGGTCCGCCTGCCCCTCCGTCGTTGCTGTAACCGTGGAAACCGGAACCACCGCCGCCTGCCGCAACGACGATCCGATTACTCAACAATTTTCCACCTTCACGAATATCGCTCGCTCCGCCACCGCCGCCCGAGCCGGCGTTGTACGACTGAATGAATTCACCGTTACCCCCACCGTTATAGCCACCCTTAGTTCCGTCTGCGGTGCCACCTACACGCACGTAAAGCGTTTCGTTCGGCTGCACGGGCACTATCGCGTAAACGCGACCGCCGCGCCCGCCAACTTGCGGATAACTTACGCTCCCGCCGGCCGCACCGTCGGCGAGGATCGTTACTTGCGTTACGCCGGCCGGCACAATAAATGGTTGTGATCTACCGGTGTACTCGAACGTCCGAGATCGCGCCGCCGCGTCCGCGCGAGCAAATGGCATCGGATGCACGCTCGGCGAGAGTTGAGCGCACCCCGAGGTCACAACAAGGCATAGCAAAACACTGACGATGGAAATGCTTCTGGAGTAACTCATTCTTACCACCTGTCCGTTCATGGCTCTTCGCTCGAATTCGACTACGTAACGCATCCAGCTTGCAGACAAAACACGTCAGGGCTGCAGCGTTACTGCGAAAGCCGTTCCCAACGCATGCGAACCTCCGCCGCCCGAGACGCCGTAAAACGTCCCGTTTTCGTATAAAAACGAGGAAATAGGACTGCTAACATCTGGCGTTCCGGGAAAGGAGTAGAGGATTTTTTTCTCACCCGAAGCGGTCATTTTGAAGAACGTTCCACATCCTCCGTAGGGCTTGCAGGCGTCGCCTCCGCCGCTCGTCGTTCCATAGAGAACGCCGTTGACGACGAAAAGACCGCTCGGATAGCGGCCATCACTCCCCCCTTTGAAATTGTGAATCGTCTTTTCGGCGCCGGAAGGTGTAATTTCGAAGACGGTTCCACAACCGAAGAAGTAGGCGGTCGTCCCACAATCGT
The DNA here is from genome assembly GCA_036490475.1 of Candidatus Tumulicola sp. Classification (NCBI taxonomy): domain Bacteria; kingdom Bacillati; phylum Vulcanimicrobiota; class Vulcanimicrobiia; order Vulcanimicrobiales; family Vulcanimicrobiaceae; genus Candidatus Tumulicola; species Candidatus Tumulicola sp. The sequence goes on along the minus strand of DASXDT010000005.1, from coordinate 843,730 downwards.
ACGTCCCACCAGTAAACGTGGTGCCGTAGAACGTTCCGTTCAGTAAAACGAGACCGGTTTTCGGCAGCACCCCATCGTCGCGCTTTCCGGTGAAAACGTGAAGAACTGTTTCCTTTCCCGAAGGTGTCACTTTGAAAACGGCCCCGCAGCCGTAGCTGGATTCGCACGCCGGATCCTTGCGACCCGCGGTGCTCGTTCCGTACAGTGCACCTTTGTCGGCCGTTAAGCCGCCGCTCGGAGAGCCGGCATCGGTGCCGCCGGCAAACGTATAAATTACTTTGACATGACCCGACTTGGTGACGCTATAGATGAGCCCACAACCGGGCTGGTCGGCGGTATCGCAGTCGCCTTTTCCGCCGGCAGCCGCTTCACCGTAAAACACCGACTTAAAATTGCTTAGCCCGGAGGATGGAAGCGCCCCTTTTTCACCGCCTGGGAAGCGATAAATAACCTTTTCCGAGCCGGAAGGGGAAAGCTGAAAGACCGTGCCACATCCGGTCGTATTGCCTCGTTTGAGCGTGCAGCGGAGCTCCCGCCGTACTGTGTCGTACCGTAAAATGTCGTATCGGAATCGAGCAGAAGTTGGTTCGGAGCCTCTCCGTCCGTGGCGCCCTTAAACGCGGTGACCACGGTCTCGTTGCCCGACGCGTCGATGGTGTACACCGTTCCGCATCCGTCAACTTTCGTACAACCGCCGCTACCGCCGTTGCTCGTCGTTCCGAAGAAGAGCGATTTGACCGCCACGAGAGACGAGTTAGGATACGATCCGTCACTATTTCCCGCGAACGAGTGTAGAAGCGTTTCAGTTGCCGTCGTGGCGCCGGACCGGGCGAATGTGGCGCCGCGCGGTACTACGAGTGATTGTTGCGGCGCCGAGCAATCGATAAGCGACGCAATTAATGCCATGGCGAGAACGAGAAGAAGAGGACGCACACTGCGCATACATTCGCCTTTCGGGACTGATAGACCACCCTTCAAAGCTCATCGCTGAATTACTTTCGGTTCACGCGCCGATCGATAAGCCGCTGCGCGACATGCAAGCCCATTCGCGTGGCTTGGTAGCTTAGTCGCTCAGCAGAGGGGAGCGCCACGTTTTCGGGTCAAGGTCCGGTGCGGCCCTAGCGTACGTCGTGTCGCGCCGTAGGAACGGCCCTGCGACAAGGCTAAGCACTTTTCCGCTGCTCTTTACGAAGTGATGGTAACGTTTAATGCGTACGATTCCAGTCTTTCTTGTGACGGTCGCCGCCGTACTTGCGTCGGCCGGTTGTGCTCCGGTTGTCTCGTCGTTCGCAAGCTCATCCGTAGGTCAATCGTCGGAACTAAGGTCGGGAGTTCCCGATCCATCGCCTACCGTGCTGAGACCCCTGGTCTTCGGGTCGAAGCCGCGCGGCTGGCTGGACGCAAAACGCGCTACAGGAGCGCTCATCTATGTTGCCGGCGGCAACCAAGTTGTGATCTTCCGGGAGAAAGATGGCAGCGCCGTCGGATCAATTACCGACGGCGTCGCTGGTGCCTACGGGCTGTTCGCGGACGCGAAAGGCGGCCTGTACGTCGCCAATACCAACACAATAACAGCCTATCGTCCGGGCACCGTGCATCCTTGGATGACTTACAACGATACCGCAAGTCCGTTGTACATCGTAACCGATCATTCGGGCAGGCTTTACGCCGCTAACCGCAACGGAACCATCACCGAATACCCTCGGCGGCAAACGACGCCGGATACTACGATAAAGACCCCGGGCATCGAAGCTGACGGCATAAACGTCGACGATGCATCGAACCTGTATGTGGCGTATCGCGGCCGCCAAGGTCACGGTAGCGTTGAAGAGTTCGCTCCGAACTCTACGGACGGCCGTGTCTTGGGTATGCATATTTGGGCGCCGCAAGGGTTACAGATCGATCGCTCCGGAAACATCATCGTCGTCGAGACCGGCAATGGTACCGTTGACATATTTCCGCCAGGGAAAAAGGAGCCGTCCCAGGTCGTGAACACCGGTGTTTTCACTACGCAAATCGTTCTTGGCGGAAACCAGCGAAACATCTACTACTCCAATTACGCCGACCATAATATCTACATCAGCCCTTATCCTCCGGGCGCGTTTCAACTGAAAGTCGCAACCGGACTGGACTACTCTCAAGGTATGGCGCTTAGTCACGAAGAGCGCTGAATAGTCGCGAACGCACTGTCGATCACTGCGGCAAGAGCTCGCACACGACGAAAAGATTTCATAGGATAACGCCTTTTCACGCCATCCCGATGTGCATACTCCATGCGCGATGCATCGGCGGTGCGACTCGCCCCGCTGGCACCCTCAAGCGCGAGTACCATTCGCGCCATCCGGTCTAGGCGCAGCACCATTGCTTCGCTTTACTGCCCTTCCCACCCCAACACCGTGCGTTTGCGTACCACGTGAGACGAGTGGGAGACTTGGCTGACCCGCGCGCCCAGCCACACCCGGCGATTCCCTTTTGGGATAGCCCGGCTTCCCGCTTAATGTTATGCTCGGCTCACAAGGTCGTGACTATACCGCGCCCTATTCACGCGGATTTGAAAGGACTCCCCATGATGAAACCTGTTGCAGGCAAACCCCGGTTGTCCACGGCTCTTTTCTTCGCGATGGTGTTTTTATTAGCGGCATTTCCGCCTTCCGCCGCGGCCCAGGGTGCACAACCTGCGCAGATAGAGGCTGCGGCTAGAGAAGCGTATATCTATGGATTTCCGATGGTTGACCTCTACCGGATTATGTTCGGCTACTTCATTGATTCGAGAACCCCAGCCTTCAAGGGACCTTTTAATACACTTGTCAACAGTGCGAACGTCTACACTCCCGCCGACACGACTGTTCAAACACCGAACTCCGATACGCCATATTCATTTATCGGCCTCGATTTACGAGCTGACGGGCTCGTGTTTACGATGCCTGCGATCGAAAAGAATCGTTACTACTCGGCGCAGTTCGTCGATCAATACACGTATAATATCGCCTACGCGGGTACGCGTACAACGGGCAATGGCGGCGCCAAAATCCTCATCGTCGGGCCAGATTGGAAGGGCCCGACGCCAAGCGCCATTACGAAGGTTGTTCGCTTCGACACGGAGTTCGGGCTCGTTGGAATCCGCACGCAGCTTTTTGGACCCTCGGACCTCGATAACGTTAGGAAGATTCAGGCCGGGTACACGGTTCAATCGTTGTCGTCATACCTCGGGACAACCGCACCACCAGCGGCACCGGCGGTAGATTGGCTTCCACCACTGACTCCAGCAGAGGAGCGCACGTCACCACAGGCTTTCAATCTCCTCGCCTTCATCTTACAATTTTGTCCGACGCGTCCGAGTGAGGTTGCGCTTCGGCAAAGCTTTGCGAGCATCGGTATCGTCCCGGGTAAGCCGTTCGATGCGGGCTCGCGGGCCAGCTCGTATGTCGCCGGCATGGCGGCTGGGCAAAAAGGAATCGACACCGCTCGCGCTGCGGTTACGGGTACAAACGATCTCTTTGGGACTCCTGAGGAGATGCACGACAACTATCTGAATCGAGCGGTCGGAGCGCAGTACGGAATACTTGGGAATAGCGTAGCGGAAGCCCAGTATTTTGGAATCACGAAATCATCGAATGGTCAGCCGCTTAGTGGCTCTGCTAACTATACGATCCACTTCGCTAAGGGTGAGTTCCCTCCGGCCAGAGCATTTTGGTCGGTGACCCTGTACAACTTGCCGCAGCAACTTCTGGTCGCAAATCCCATTAGCAGGTATCTAATTAACTCACCGATGCTTCCAAGCCTGAAATTGGATAATGATGGCGGACTAACGATCTACATCCAAAGTACGTCCCCCGGCACGAATGAGGAGTCGAACTGGTTACCGGCGCCTGCAGGGCCGTTTTTCATGATTTTACGCGTTTATTGGCCGAAGGAGTCCGCGATTAATGGTCAATGGAAGCCGCCCTTGGTAACCGTCGCCACGTAGCCGCCTCGCCACCGATCGCGGCGCTTGCATCGAGGCGCATAGGAGCCGGATTGCGAGTCGGTCGCAACTATAATGGCGTAGCGATCGGTGGCGGGGTTGCGGTGGGCATGAGTGCTAGGGTTTGATTTATCTTGGGAGCTTCACGTCGAAAACGTAAAAAGTCCGCGAGGCACGTGACCGACTACGATCCAAGGAACAACTCGGTGCTTAGGACTATCAGACAAGGTACAATATATGAACGGTTGCGGCGCATCAGGCCATGAGAAAAGTTTAAGCCCGAGTAGAAACGCGGCTCGTGTGCCGATGCTTTGAGTTACGTATCCAGGTTTTCGCGATGGTTCCCGATCATCTTGGCGGTCCTCGGGTTTTCCATTATTTCGCCCGCACTTTGGAGTGGATGGTTGGGCGATGACGCCTTCTACTCAGTTCTTAACGGCGTGCTCAGGGCTGACGGGCTGTCGCTCGGGCAGGCGATGTTGCGTTCCTTCGAAGAGTGGTTCCTCGGCAACGGACGTTTTTATCCGGGACTAGTGGTTGAGAAGTATTTCGTCTTTTATATCTTCACTAATTTGGTCGCGTATAAGACGTTGTTGGTCGCGATGACACTCATTACCGTCGAATTGTTTCGACGGTGTGTAAAGGGATATACAAATGCCGCGATGGCAAACCTTTCCGCTCTTATCGTAGTAACGCTATTCACTGAACGCGGGTACCACGACTCAATTCTCGCGTACAACGCGATGCCTCAAGTAGTGATGATCGCAATGCTCGCATCGCTGATGGCGTTTCGACGTGCACTCGTTACGCGGAGTATCGCGATGCGGATTGCTTCAGTCATGTTCTATGCGATCGCAGCTCTCACGTACGAAGATGTGTATCCCCTATGCTTGATCTATCCGGCGATCACCGCGTTGGTACGAAGGGGCCGAACCGAAATCGTCCGGATGTCGTGGCCGTACGTCCTAATTGCCGCCTCCTTAACGGGTTTTGCGCTGGCAATGCGCCGTATCGTAGGGCTGCCGTCAGGATCGATCTATGCAATCGGATCGGACCCACTCGCGATCGTACGTACCGCAGGTTACCAAATTGTCGCAGCGTTTCCCCTAAGTTACTGGGCCTTTGATCCTTCGGGAATATATAGTCGCGCGGACGTTGGCGATTTCTTTCGAAACGCTCCATTGTCCCCAATTGTGTTTATTGCGTTTATGCTCGCCGCATGGTGGTGTCTTCGCGAGGTGGTTCGCAATGACGCAGGACGAGTCGCGCCGCTTGTTTGGGTCGGCCTTCTGGTGCTCGTTCTGCCGGCACTACCCATCGCGTTGACGATCAAATATCAGCACGAGCTCAAGCTCGGCTTGGGCTACCTCCCAGTGTTTTTCCAGGCCTTCGGAGTTGCTCTTATCGGAACCGCATTCGCAAAAGCGATACTCTTGCGTTGGCGGGTGGTGCCGGGACAAATCGTTCTGTGTGGTGCTATCGCGATGTGTGCCACCATGACGCAAGCGGCCAATGTTCGCCTGGTCCGAGAAGGCTTACCGTCACGTTACGCGCGGTCCGCACTTGAAGAACAGCTCACCCGCGGCTTGGTGTCAGATGTTCGCGACGGTGATTCAATAGCGGTAGCGCGGAATTTCGACTGGATCGCCTATGACGACGATGGTCCTGATGGTATTTCAACGCGCGGTTTATTTGCGCTGTACGCGAATCGTCGCATCACTCTAGTTCCGATTGGGAACGCGCGAGCGCGCTTTGCCCTGGTCTATCACCCCGAACGCAACGCCTGGACGATAGTGCCAACAAACCCCCACGATCCTCAGAAATAGCTTAGTGCGACGCACGAGCTCGCTGCGAAAGTATCTGTTTGTGTCTTACGGCGTGAACGAGTAGACGTTTCCGTGTTGCTCATAGATGGAGCCATACGTCGTGCCGTACAGCGTGCCACCTACATCGAGCAGGCCTGAGATGGGATTTTTGCCACTTCCGGCGCTGAAGTTGTGCACGACGTTCTCCTCGCCGCTCTTTGTCACGCTATAGAGCGAACCGACGTTCTTTACACCGCCCGCGAAGGTCGTGCCATAGAGCACACCCTTCACGGCGACTACACCTCCGATGGGCTGACTGCCGTCGCTCCCGTTGAAGCTATACACTAAATTCTGCCGGCCGAACTTCGTGATGCTGAAGACCGTGCCGCTCGAACCATTGCCGCCTTGCTCCGTGGTGCCGAAGAGCGTGCCCCCAGCGTTCACCAAAGCGGACGTAGGATCTGTGCCGTCGTGAAACCCGGTCGCCCCGAAGCTGTAGATGACGTGCTCCTGTCCGGCCGTACTGACGGTGAAAACAGTTCCGCGTTTGTACTTACCGCCGTCGGAGGTCGTGCCGTAGAGCGTGCCGCCGACATCGAGCAGCGCAGCCTCAGGATACATGCCATCATTGGTCTCGCCAAAGCTGTGCAGCACTTTTACCGTGCCGCCCGTCGTGATGCTGAACACCGTGCCGCAATAAGTCCCACCGCACAGGTGCGCTCCTCCTGCGTACGTGGTGCCGTACAGCGTGCCGTTTACGTCGATCAGGCCTGCGTCGGGCAAAGCGCCATCGGTCGTGCTGTAGTCGAAGCTATGAATCACCGTCTCTTTGCCGCTCGTCGTGATGCTGAACACGGTGCCACAGGTAACACCGCCGCACATGTGCGTGCCTCCCGCCGACGTGGTGCCGTAGAGCGTGCCGTTGACATTGACAAGTCGCGTCGTTGGTTGCGCGCCGTCGCTCGAGCTCGTGAATGCCAGGCCTGAGAAGCTGTAAAGCACCTTTTCCTCGCCGGTCTTGGTGATCGAGTACACCGTTCCAGCGCCGTTGGCGCCCCCGTTACGAGTCGTGCCATACAGGGTGCCCTTGACGTTGATGAGTTCTGCGGTCGGGTTCGTGCCGTCGCCCGCTGAGTCGCCGAATTCGTGGAGTATGTGGTACGCCTGACTTCCGCGTGATTGCTGCGACGCCAATCCGTCCGGCGACAGGCTCAGCGGGGGCTGCGACCCGCCGCAGCCTGCAAGCAATGCGGCAGCCGCGCTCAGACTCAAGGCGTAGCGACTCGTAGTGGAGATGCTCATTGGCGGGTTTCCCCCATAGCTAATCGACGATCGAGAAGATCGTTCGCGTTGTCGGGACGCAACCCCGGCGAAGAACCGATCCAGGACGTGAATGCTGCGACCGCACGCTACAGGCAACGCTAAAAGAGAAGAGTTTGTCGCGACTACGTGATCGTGTGTATGTCACAACGCTTGCCTAGCTTGGCTCACTAGGCTCTTCCGATCGGCCGGCAATGGCGGCGGGGTGGGCGTGGATGCTCGACCTATAAAGAAAGGATCGATTCCCGAAGCGGCACGGGAACAGGTCGCTGCTACATTGCGCTGAACGTCGGGCAGACGGTATCACGCCCAGCGCTTTTCTTCGTTCGGTCAAGTTTGAATAGGTGAGTGGTTAAAATGATTTATTCACGACGGACAGGCCTAATAACGGTTCTTGGATGCGCAAGTCTGATTTCAGGATGCGCGGGACTTTCCCCAAGCGGGAATCTTTCGCAAACAAAAACAATGCCATTCGTTCGTTCTTACGCAGTCGCACAGTTTAGATCATTTGACTACACGGGAAAGCCGCAACATTTTAAAGTCCCCAGTGGCGTAACGCAAGTCACGATCATTGCTGACGGCGCATCGGGTGGAAGTAGCACGGGTTATGCGCCGGGCGGACGTGGCGGACGCGTTCATGCTGTAGTGCCCGTACTATCAAATGAAATGCTGTACGTTTACGTTGGCGGCGTTTCTAATAGCAGCAGCGGCGGATTTAACGGTGGTGGGAACGGCGAAGGCTGGGGTTACTGTGGTGGTCCGTTCGGCGGTGGAGGTGCGAGCGATGTACGCGAGGGTGGGCAAAGTTTAACCGATCGGATTGTTGTTGCGGGCGGGGGAGGCGGTGCAGGCGGTGACTTGTGTAGTTACTCGCAAGGCACTGGTGGTCAAGGCGGATCGGGTACGGGTGAACGGGGCCAGGATGCTTATGGCAATGGCGCTGGAGATGGGGGAGCTGGTGGTACGCAAACGCACGGTGGCTTGGGTGGGAAGGGCGGTAGCGGTTCTTCTGCGCACGGACAACACGGAAGGGCCAGCAACGTAGGAGTTGGCGGCGCCGGAGGCAAGTCGGTTTGCGGTGGGAGATGTCCGGCGGGCGGAGGCGGAGGCGGTGGATATTATGGTGGTGGCGGCGGCGGTGGCGGCGGATACTATGATGGCAGTGGGGGTGGCGGCGGCGGAGGCTCGTCGTTCGTAGAACCGAGTGCTAAAGGTTTTCGATGGTACAGAGGCTGGAAAGCTAACACGGGTAGTGGTTACGTAACGATCGAGTGGCAGCAGTGACCGCCGTTTTATAGCAGCGATGCGTCGACCTAACATACGCGATTAGCCGACCCGATTGGAGTGCAGTGCGCATCTGAGGAGTGTTCGGCGCCGCGAGCGTCGTGGAATAACGGAAGCCCCGTCTAGATGGGGAACCTCTATTCTATTGTAGGCTTCCTTCACATGAGGCGTATTAGATGAATAGCATGCGCGGCTGGCTTATCGGCGCGGCGGTCGTAGCCGGCGCCGTATTGATATGGGACGTGTTCTCGGGAGCGCTCTCGGCGTTGCTCCTGATGTTTACCGCCGTGCTGTTCGCTGCCGGGCTTCGGCCGATCGTCGATCGAATGGCGAAGCGAATACCGTATGGCATTGCGGTCGGGCTAGCGTTCCTTGCTGTCATCGCGGTAATCGTGGTGATTGGAGCCGTGCTCATTCAGCCGCTCGGAGCGGAGCTCATCAAGTTGGTCCAATCGTTACCGGGCTATGCAAGTGCGCTTCAAACGCAACTTGAGGTGGTGCAGCGTCATTTCGAAAATAATCAGACTGCACGCCAGATCGCCGGCGCCTTAGCCGGCAGTGCCGGCAATGCGGCCAGCGTCATCGGCGTTCGCCTGCTCAGCGGGACGGCGCTCACCGTCGCCGCAGTCGGCAACGGTCTGCTCATTCTTCTGCTCGCCGTCGGTTGGATGCTGTCGAGTGATGAGCTGTCGCGATTTGTACTGAGCTTGATGCCCCCCAAGCCTCGCTCGCAGTGGCGTGACGCCTTTGAAGACATTGCGAAGCGCCTGAGCGCGTACGTGGGAGGCGTCGTCATCAATGGTTCGATCGTCGGCATCGTTATGGGCATCTCGCTGGCACTACTTGGCGCACCATACTACTTACTCTTGGGATTTATCGCCGCAATCTTTCAGGCGATTCCGATGCTTGGCGCCGTGATCTCCGGGCCGATCATTCTCCTGGTTGTACTAGCGACGAGTGGCTGGTCGAAGATGCTCATCGCCTTAGTGATTTTCACCGTCGTTCAGGTGATCGACCAAAACGTGCTTTCGCCGATTATCTTCGGCCAACGAGTTCAGCTCAGCTTTCTGCTGATCATCCTGGCGACGGTCGTGGGCGGAACGCTGCTTGGTATCGGCGGGGCCTTCCTTGCCGTACCGGCCGCGGCGGTGTTGCAAGTGCTCGTGGTGCGCATTATCGCTCCAGCCATTCGCGCCGCGAACGAGCAGAAGTGATGCGTTGGTTTTTCTTCATAGCGGCGTGCATGTTGCTGTTCTCGCGCGGTGCCAGCGCGCAAACGCAGAACACGTCGTCGTGCACGTCGGCGATCCGTGTGCGGTTCGACACCTTCGGGATGACGCCCATACCGGCCGGCTCAACCATCTGGTTTACCAGTGTAATGAAGGCCGTTCACACCTCCGACGGCGGTGCGATAACGTCGCCGATTCGGATCGACGTGCGTGAATCGCGCATCACATTCGGCCGATGGCCGTACGTCATCACGGTGCCCGACAGCACCGTCGTCCTCGATCCGTCGATACAAGTACCCCGCCGGTTGTGGAGCGGCCCTGAGGAACTCAACGTCGCGTATTCGCCGTCTCAAGTTTCGATGGAAGCGCTATTCGATGCGCTACCGTACAAGGCGCCGGAGTCATTCCTTCCGCGTTCCAGCGGCCCCGTAACCTGGACCGCAACGTTCTCTGCGTCGCGTCCAAGAATTGCGATAGATTGGGCGTGGAGCGCGGCGGTCTATTCGCAGTTCGGCGTCGTTGGGTCGTTCAAGCTCAAGCCCCTTTCAGGACCAATCTCACAGGTGGAGCCACAGGCCGGCCTGCCGACCCTGTACGAAAACGCTGACCCGGCCGGCACCGCGGAAGCCTACAAGCAATACGTAGTTGCGGGTGCAATGGGGAGCGGGGCACCTAACTATACCGGCGCGCGCAGCGAAACCGCGTCAGTTACTGCGTGCCCGTCATCCGAGCCGCCGCGAACAACGCCGACGCGGGTTATACCAGCCCGAACTGTGCAGCGCCCGAACTTTCGCATAATGACGTTCGGCGGTACGCCTTCATTCGCTTCGCCGGTCTCGCAGCATATCGAGTTTGACGATGGGAGCGTTGGCCAAGCCGTCGATCGTTGCTATGCAACGGATCTTTGCGCGCTGGTCTCGTACGCCAACGGTGATCAGCTAGCGATCTACTCCGAGGGGGCCGGGCGTTGCAAGCCCTACGTCTTGTACTTTAATCGAACGAACGGCGGCCGCACGATCTACCAATTCTCACGCGACCTCGAGCGCGGTCGCTCCCCAGGCGCACGCTGTCCGACGACGCTCCCAACTCGCATCGTGATGGACGGCGGGCGCGTCACACTAACGGTCGCCAAGAACACCGACGGCACGTTGAAATCGAACTTCACCAACGATTATTAGAAATCTAGTTGACGGGATGTTTTGTTCGTGATAGCGTAGTACTACATTCGTAGTAGTACGGAGCACGATGTCCCGAAAGAAATCGCTAACTCTGACGGACCATGAGCTTCGGCTCATGGAAGTACTTTGGGAACGTGGCCGGGCAACGGTGGCCGACGTGGTGGATGCTCTGTTGCCGCCACCACTGGCATACACGACGGTACTAACAACGTTGCGAACGCTCGAGCAAAAAGGGTACGTCGCGCACCAAGGTGAGGGCCGCGCGTACGTATATCGTCCGCTTGTCGCGCGCGAACATGCGGCAAAATCCGCGATCAAACACATTCTCGACCGGTTCTTTAAGAACTCGCCGGGCGACTTCGCTGTCGCCCTTCTCGACGATACGCACCTAAGCGATGCCGACGTATTAAAAATTAAACGGCTGCTCGGACCCCGTAAAAACGCATCATGATCGAGGTGCTGCTGGCTAGTCTTTGGCAGGGCGCGTTCATTTTTGTGATTGCTGCAGGCGTAACCGCGCTGGTGCCGCGTCGGCACGCGGCGACGCGTTATGCCGTTTGGTTTGTGTCCCTCATGGCGCTGGTGATTCTGCCGTTGATCGCGCAACTTTCTTTCGACACGCCCTCATCAACCATTTTTAGTTCCGTTGCGCAGACGACGAGCGCGATTTCGAAACTGACGGAACAAACGTCAAGCGAAGCCGATGTCTGGTTTGCCGTCATCTGGGGCGTGGGGCTCGTTGCTTGTATCGTTCGCTTCACGATTAGTTATTTTCGCCTCGGCCGTATTTTGCGCTCCGTCGGTCCTCATTCGGAAATCGGCGACCGCGTCTTTACTTCGCCCTTGGTTAGCGTCCCGATAGCGGCTGGGTTGTGGCATCCCGTAGTCGTCGTTCCCGACGATCTTGTGGACGCGCTTTCCCCTTCCGACCTGGCGGCTATAATTTCGCACGAGCGCGCCCACATTGCCCGTCACGATGTGCTCGGTAATGTGGTCCAGCGCGCCATCGAGTCATTGCTGTTTTTCAACCCGTGGGTGTACCTCATAGGTCGTCAACTTGTGAAAGAGCGGGAGGCTGCGTGCGACGATTGGGCCGTTAGCGCCGGGAGCAGTCCTAACAGCTTTGCCTCCTGTCTAGCGACGTTGGCGCTCCGTGTTCCGCACACTAAAACAAGTTTGCTCACTCCGAGCGCGATCTGGCCGAAGCGAATTCTTGTCGGCCGTATCGAGCGTTTACTAAGTGGAAAGGCTATCCAAGTGAAAACAAACTATGTCGCTGTTGCTGCAGCCACCGCTCTATTCGCGCTTCTCGGGTTTGCCTTCCAAAATCCAAGGGCTCTCGGCGCCAACGCAAGCTGCTCGTCACCCGTCGAGATCATAAAACCCGTGCGACCCAACATTCCGGAAGGCCTCGCCAAAGCGCATCCTAATGCAACAGTGGAGTTGGCAGTTACCGTTACCGCCCACGGAAACCCGTCCGATATAATAAAGGTAAAGAGTTCCGGAAACGACACGCTCGACTACGCCGTCTTAGTCGCAGCTCGTGACTCGACTTACAAGCCGGAGATTCGGAACTGTAAGGCGGTGTCGGGTGGGAAATATCTTTTTAGGGCCGACATCGGACCGTAGTTATCGCGTCCCATCGAACTCGACGCGCGAACGCCCGCCCTCATTTTCGCGCACCTGGAATCCCGACGCCGTCGACGTGCATACGCATTGCGTGTTCCGCCCGCACGATACCCGAACTGCTAACGCGATGACTGTGCCGACACGATAATGCCTGCGACTGCGCTCCGACTCGGGCAAAGAGTGGATTGAGTCATGTCCAATCCCCTCCAGAGTCTGGTCTGCGAAAGCATTCTCGTCACTACAGTATAAGTGAAATTCGCGAACTGGGCGGTTGCCTTACGTTGACAAAAATATCAGAAAATTGCAAGCTAGCAAGTAGGGGCTTTCCTGATGCGCCGAGTTGAGGCTTTTTGCATCCAGGTTTCCGGTAAGCCAGCCCCTTAAGGCGATCTGCGATCTTGGCTTAGGCCTAAGGTAACGCTGCCCTCTAGACGATGCGTAGCAGGCGCGGAGTCGAGTTCGGAGTTAGAAACTCATGAAACATGTATCCACACTTCTCGGCGCGTGTCTGAGCGCCGCTCTACTGACCGCATGCGGCGGCAGCAAGTCGTTACCACCGGGTCCCTTATCTGGACTGACCTCAGGTACTGAGCATGTACGCCAGAACGGCGCGCCGGAAATGATACTGCACAGCTTTGCGGGCGGCTCGAGCGATGGTTCGACGCCTATTTCCGGCTTGCTCAAGGTCGGCAATCTTCTGTACGGCACCACTCCCAGTGGCGGAAAGTACGACAAAGGGACGATATTTTCGATCTCGCCCAATGGTGATGGATTTATCCTACTATATAGTTTCCAGGGCAAAAAGGATGGTGCCATACCGTACGCGAGCCCTACCGCTCTGAACGGCACGCTCTATGGCACGACTTCAGCGGGCGGGGCGAATGGCAAGGGGACGGTCTTTTCGATCACGCCTTCCGGCACGTTCGCGACGCTATATAGTTTCGAAGGCGGAAACAGTGACGGCGCAAGACCACTGGCGGCTTTGACTAACGTTGGTGGGGTGCTGTATGGAACGACCGCCGACGGCGGCAGTACGGGCAGCTACAGCAACTGCGGCACCGTATTCTCGATCTCGACGGCCGGCCAATATAAAGTGCGCTACTTCTTCACTGAGGTTAAGGACGACGGTTGCAAGCCGGAGGGCCACTTGGTTAACCTCGCGGGCAAACTCTACGGGACGACCACCAGCGGTGGGGTCGGCGGCGTTTTTGGTAACGGCACGGTCTTCAGCGTGTCGACCGGCGGTAATGAAACGGTCCTCCACCGCTTTAGCGGCGCCGACGGAGCATGCGGTTCCGGCTGTTACTTGACCAACCTCGACGGAACGCTGTACGGCACAGCCTACAACGGGGGAAAGGCCGGCATCGGTTCGGTCTTTTCGATCAAACCGGGTGGCACGTTCAAGATGCTCTACAGCGCTTCTGGAAAGGGCGACACCGGCGGTTATCCTCGCGCGAGCCTAACCAAAGTCGGGGGCACGCTCTACGGCACCATGAGCGACGGTCCTCATGGAAAGCGTGGAACCGTGTTTTCCGTTACGACCCGCGGTTCCGTAAAAACCATCTTTCAGTTTGGCGGAGGGATCGAGGGCGCAAACCCGCGGTCTAACCTTACCCTCGTCGGTGGCAAGCTTTACGGCACGACCGAAAAGGGCGGAAGCAACGACCAGGGGACGATCTACTCCATATCGGGATTCTAAGTCTTGGACCACCTCTGACCAACTTAGAATTCTTGTATCGTGCCCACACGGCTTCGCGTTCGCGAGGCCGTGTGGGCTTTGGTCGCGATTCGTTACTTGGCCTAGAAGCAGCCGTTGCGGGAAATCTGACCGGGCGTAGCTAGCTTTTGCAAACCGACGCGCCCGTTTGCCGCGTCGAACAAGATTTCGTCGCGGTTGTAAAACGTAAGCCCGGTATTGACTTTCGGCCTGGTGCCGTGAGGGTGATTTACAACGACGTTCCAGTTCGCTTTTTCCCCCGCATGGAAGGATTCCAATATGGTGTCGTCCGGCGAGCGCATTTCAAAGGGCGTCCCGCTCTTTACGCGTTCGCCGCAATGCGTTTGCACGAGCGGGAGCTTCACCGGCCCCAGAAATTCGACGTTATAGGCGCCGGTATCGAATGTCGTGGCCGCGCAGTAGTTCCGTAACGCGCCGACGCCAAAGCAGAGATTCACGGTTTTTATCCAGCCGCGCGCTCCGCTCGGGATTGGCCGTGCCGGAGGCGATGACGCAAGCGTCATTCGGATCATCTTGAATCCATCGATCGAGTACGGGCCGACTTCGATTGCCGAAGGTGTAACCACAAACGAGGCCGCCCACGGCTGGTCGATTCCAAACAGAACGTTGTACAGCTCGGTGACCGGCTTCGTCGAGGGGACGGGAATCGTTGCGAGTGCCGCACCGAACGTGCCGAATAATTTGCGCCCGGCTTCCAAACAGCGAATCCCCGCATCCGGCCCCGGCTTCACGCCCGGGCAGTTTTGCTGATTCGGAGTCGCCGGACAGGATGTTGCGCTCGACACACAAGTCGCCCGCCGAACGAGCGCGACCGGTATTTTTTGCGTGACGAGCCCGTTACCGAAGTCGACCGTCGTGTAGGCCAAGACACCTTCGTACATCAGGCCGCTGCCGTACGAATTTGTCACGACGTATGGCGTCGCCGTGTAACGTCCGATCGCATGCGGATAGACCCAAAGCCCGGTCGATCCCGTGTCGAGCAGAAACCGGTGGTTTGGTGCGCCGCCGACGCTCAACAACACGTTGAGCCCGGGCTTGACCCCTGTATTGAGGCCGAGTTGGACGATTGCATGGGCGGGCGCGGGATTGGGCGTCGACAAGATCGGCGCGATCGGAGTTACGTGACCCGAGCACGCACCCAGTGCTATGCAGAATACGCCGATGGCGAGCCGATGCAGAGGCCGCACGATCCGATGCGTTCGGTACTTCACGGGGCTGGCCCCGCACGCGGTTTTCGTGCAGATCACTGCAACGACAGAAATCTGTATTTTAGCGCAGCCGTGCGCCTCCAGTCCCAATTTGCAGATATCGTTCATGCGCTTGCGAAGGTTGCCGACGGCGTTGTGTTTGACAAAGCCTGGAAGCGCAGTTCTTGCGATGATTCGGCGTAGGGGAAAGCGGCTTAACACGAAACGCCAAACCGATGGTCAACTCGCTCGACTCGGGTCCGGGTTCGGCGCGTCCGACCGGCACGGTTGCGTTTCTCTTTACCGATATCGAAGGTTCAACGCAACGCTGGGAATCGCACCGCGACGCGATGGACGATGCTGTCAAAAGCCACGACGCGCTCGTGCGCGATGCCATCGAACGGCGCGACGGCTATGTGTTCAAAACCGTTGGAGATGCGTTTTGCGTTGTGTTTGCGCGCGTTTCCGACGCGGTTGCGGCGGCGTGTGAAGTGCAACGTGCACTGGTCGAGCAAGACTTCCGTGCAATCGGCGGATTGACCATTCGCATTGGCGTACACGTCGGCGAAGCTGCGGAACGTCAGGGTGACTACTTCGGACCGGCCGTCAATCGCGTCGCGCGACTGATGTCGATCGGTCACGGTGGCCAGATCCTATTATCGAGCGTCACTCGAGATCTCGCTTTCAGCGATCTGCCAGCAGGCGCGTCACTACTCGATCTCGGCTCGCACCGATTAAAAGATCTCACCGAACCCGAGCACGTGTGGCAACTCAGCATTGAGGGATTACCGGCGGAATTTCCAACGCTGCGATCGCTCGACGCACGCCCAAACAATCTTCCGATACAGCGCACGAGTTTCGTCGGGCGGGAGCACGATGTCGCCGACGTCGGCGAACTGCTCGAGCGCCATCGTTTGCTTACGCTGGTTGGGTCGGGCGGCATTGGCAAAACGCGGCTCGCGTTGCACGTTGGCGCAGAGTTGCTCGATCGCTATCCCGACGGGGTGTGGTTTGTCGATCTTGCACCGATTTCCGACCCAGAACTGGTGTCGAGCGTGACCGCGCAGGCCTTGGGCATGCGACAGCAACAGGACCAGCGCGTCGACGAGACGATCGCCCAGTGGCTCAAGCCGAAGACGTTGCTCATCATCTTTGATAACTGCGAACACATGTTAGAGTCGACGGCCCGAATCGTGACGTCGATAGTTACGTCTGCACCGCAAGTCGCAATCCTCACTACGTCGCGACAAGCGCTCGATATCACTGGCGAAATCGTACATCGGCTTCCACCGCTGCCGCTTCCGGCCGATATTGCCGGCTTAACCGCAGAGACAGCGTTGCAGTACGGGGCAATCCTGCTGTTCGCCAATCGCGCCGCGGCCGCCGATACGCGCTTTACGCTCACCGACCATACCGCACCCATCGTGGCCGAGGTATGTAAGCGGCTCGACGGCATTCCGTTGGCGATCGAGCTTGCGGCTGCGCGAGTCAAGATTCTGAGCATCCCCAACCTTGCCCAACGCCTCGACGAACGTTTTCGGATCCTCACCGGGGGCAGCCGCGACGCGCTTCCGCGTCAGAAGACGTTAAGCGCGATGATCGACTGGAGTTACGACTTACTCACGCCGCAAGAACAGCTATTGTTCGCGCGTCTCGGGGTGTTCGCGGGGGGATTTGGATTGGATGCTGCAACGAGCGTCTGCGGCGGCGAGGACCTCGATGAGCTCGACATTTTCGACTTGCTCTCTTCGCTGACCGATAAGTCGTTGGTCGTGACCGACACCGCGGGCGAGCGAGAACGCTGCCATTTGCTTGAAAGCACGCGCGCCTATGCGCTGAAGATACTTGTTGCAGCGGGCGAACACGAGCGGTTAGCCCACCGTCACGCGGCGTATTTTTGTGATCGGGCGCATGATGCCGACGAGCGCGTTGGCACAGGCTCGACGGCGGCGTGGCTGACGAGCGTCGAACTGGAACTGGACAACTATCGCGCTGTGTTGGAGTGGGCACTCAAAGGCGGCCACGATCTGGCGCTGGGTGGTGCTGTCGCCGGAGCGCTAGGGTCGCTTTGGTTTCATGGTGGGCTCACAGAGGAAGGGCAGTATTGGATCCGCTTAGCGCAAGCAGGCCTTGCCGAATCCATGCACCCGCTGGTGGCGGCGCGAATGTGGCGTACGCTAGGTGTAGCTTCCTCCGGCAAGCGCAAACGCGATTGTGCGCAACGCGCCCTCGCGCTATACCAATCGGTGGGCGACGAGAAGGGGCAGGCTTGGGCGCTCCACGCTCTTGCGCTTAGTCTCTATCAAATGGCGGGCCGCCTTGAAGAAGCGAGTGATGCGAGCGCACGCGCGCTTGCGGCGATGCGCGCGGTGGCGGATGCACCGGGAGTGATTGAGTGCCTGAACATGCAAGCGATTATTCATTGGGCTCGTGGTGATGTCGTAGCGGCGCGCGAGGAATACACCAAGGCGCTAGCCGCATACACCGCCCTGGGGGGAGACGAGGCTGGGGCAGCCGTGGTGCTGGGAAATCTCGCGGAGTTGGAGTTCGGAGACGGTCAGGTGGAGCAGGCAGTCCGCCTGGCGGAGGAAGCCCTGGGGATCCAATCGCGTGGCAAGAACGCATCGACATTGGCGGACTCCTACCTCAACCTCGCCGCCTATCGCATCGCGCTGGGAGACATGGACGGGGCGCGTGAGACTGCTCGCACGGGGCTGCACTGGGCGCGACAAACACAGTACGCGTTAGGCATCGCGATCGCGTTGCAGCATATCGCGCTGCTCTTGGCGCTGCGCGGAGAGGTGAGCGATGCAGCGCGGCTCATCGGCTACGTCAATCTGCAATACAAAGAACTCGGGAGTGAGCGTGAGGCCACGGAGACGTGGAGCTACGAGAAGCTCATAGCCGCACTGCACGAGCCATTAAGCGAAGCCGCCATCGATAAGCTCGCGGCCGAAGGCGCGACGTGGTCGGAAGACCGGGCGATCGAAGCAGCGCACACAGCCTGACCACAAGCAGGGTAACGTGGTGCTCATTGGCTGAGGTAACTCACTAAGCCTCGCATTGCAAGCGGACCGATCGCGACTCATTAAGGGGCTGATGTATTGCGCCGACGTCGGAAATGGCGAGGTTTTCGCATATCCGGCCGGTGGTTCGCCGGAGTGTTTGCTTATAGCGGAGGGCCTAATGCTCGCCGAGAACGCAAGCACCAGCCTGACAACTACTTTAAGGGAGTCAAGATTCAATGAATTCCCCTGGTTCTCTCAAATGCGCCGGCGCCGTCGTCGCACTCGCACTCGTTTCGGCCTGCGCCGGTGGATCGACGGTTTCGCCATCAGCCGCTACCCCCAGTGTCACCCGCGTCGGTAAGATGCTGTTCGTCAACGGCAGGCCGATAACGGCGGAGCGGCTTAATCCGCTCCCGCGTTATGCGCAGCTCGTACCGGAGGCGACGAAGTCGAAAGACTACGAGTACATTTTTAACTACTACGGCTCGTATGCCAGCATTTTCAACTATCCTAAGAACACATCCATGATCGGACAGATTAATGGCGCAGGCGGCCAAGGGTGCACGAACGTTTTGTCCGGTTACGGCAAGAACATTTTCTGGAATGCTGGACGCACGGGCAACGTCATGACCGAATACCAAGTTCCGGACAAGCAGATCGAGACGCTACCGATCGATTACGCCTTCACATCCAGCTGCGCCATGAATACCAAGGGCGACCTCGCAGTTGGGATCCTCATAAGCGACTCGTATGGTAATGCCGGACAGCAAGTGATCTTCAAGAAGGCAAAAGGTAGGGGTAAGGTTTACCAAACGCCTTTGGCTAGAGCGTTCTTCGCCGGCTACGACCCTAAGGGCAATCTCTTTGCCGATGGTTTCGACCAGAGCTATTATACCAGACTGGTCGAGCTTCCGCAGCGCACTAAGAAGAAAGCAGTCACCATTACGACCAGCAACTCTATCGGGTTTCCTGGCTCGGTACAGTGGGATGGCACCTACCTCACCGTATTCGATCAGGATACGCAGGCGCTGTATCAGTACACGTTGAGCGGAACGACGGCAACGTTGAAAAACACCGTGCAGTTGGTCGGAGCTAGCGACTGCGCGCAGACGTGGATCGTTCCCCGCCTGCTGTATTGCGCCGACGCCGGAACTGACGGCGGCGAGGTTTTCAACTATCCGGCTGGCGGTTCGCCGGTTGCGACGTTCTCGGGAGACTTCGATACGCCACTCGGCGTGACGGCGGCCGCGAAGAACTAATATAATTCACCGAGCGTTAGTCAAACGAACACCCCTGGTTGCCTTGTGCGCCGGGGTGTTTGCTTATAGCGGAGGGCTCAATGCTCGCCGAGAACGCAACGACACCAAGCCTGACAACTACTTTAAGGGAGTCAAGATTCAATGAATTCCCCTGGTTTTCTCAAATGCGCCGGCGCCGTCGTCGCACTTGCGCTCGTTTCGGCGTGCGCCGGTGGATCGACGGTCTCGCCGTCAGCCGCTACGCCCAGTATCACCCGCGTCGGTAAAACGCTGTTCGTGAACGGCAGGCCGATAACGGCGGAGCGGCTGAATCCGCTCCCGCGTTACGCCCAGCTCGTACCGGATGCATCCAAGGCAAAGGATTACGAGTACATCTTCAACGATTATGGCTCGTACGGAAGCATTTTCAACTATCCCACCAGCATCAACATGATCGGTCAGCTTGATGGCGCCGGCGGCCAAGGCTGCACCAACGTTTTGTCCGGCTATGGGAAGAACATTTTCTGGAATGCTGGACGCACGAACAACGTGATGACCGAATACCAAGTTCCGGACAAGCAGATCGAGACGCTACCAATCGATTATGACTACACGTCCAGCTGTGCTATGAATGCCAAGGGCGACCTCGCAGTTGGAATCCTGCTAAGCAATTCCTATGGTTCGGCCGGTCAGCAAGTGATCTTCCAGAAGGCGAAAGGCACCGGTAAGGTTTTCCAAACGCCGCTGGCTCGAGCGTACTTCGCCGGTTACGATCCCAAGAACAATCTCTTTGCCGACGGTTTCGACGCGACCTATTACACCAGACTGGTCGAGCTTCCGCAGGGCCACAGGCAGAAACCGGTTACGATCACGACGAGCAACACTATCGGGTTTCCCGGATCGGTTCAATGGGATGGCAAGTATCTCACGGTGTTCGATCAGGATACGCAGGCGCTGTATCAGTACACGCTGAGCGGAACGACGGCAACGTTGAAAAACACCGTGCAGTTGACTGGAGCTAGCGACTGCGCGCAGACGTGGATCGTTCCGGGCCTCCTGTATTGCGCCGACGCGGGAAATGATAACGGAGAAGTTTTCAAATACCCGGCCGGTGGTTCGCCGCTTGCGACGTTCACGGGCAGCTTCGATTTCCCGCTCGGCGTGACGGCAGCCGCGAAGAACTAGCATACTTCCCCGACCTTAGTTAGCGAAGGCCCCCGGTTGCCTCGAGCGCCGGGGGTTTTATGTATAGCGGAGGGCCTAATGCTCGCCGAGAACGCAACGACACCAAGCCTGACAACTACTTTAAGGGAGCAAGATTCATGAATTCCCCCGGTTTTCTCAAATGCACCGGCGCAGTCGTCGCCCTTGCGCTCGTTTCGGCGTGCGGAAGCGCCTCGACGGTCGCGCCGTCGGCCGCTACCGTCGCGCCGTCAGCCAAACTCAAGGCGACGTACGTAGGCAGGACGCTGTTCGTAAATGGCCGGCCGGTAACGGCGGCAAGGCTGAATCCACTGCCGCGTTACGCCGAACTCGTGCCGGATGGCTCGAAGTCAAATACGTACGAATACATCTTCAACGACTACGGCTCGTACGGAAGCATTTTCAACTATCCCACGAGCAACAACATGGTCGGCCAGCTTGACGGCGCGGGCGGACAAGGTTGCACCAACAGGTTGCACGGTTATGGGAAGAAGATTATGTGGAACGCCGGACGTACGAACGACGTGATCACGGAGTATACCGTTCCTGATAACAAGGTCATCAAGACGCTGCCTCTTGGCTACGATTACACCTCCAGCTGCGCCATGAATAAGAACGGCGATCTTGCAGTTGGAGTTCTACTGGGTGACTCGTACAGCCGAGGCGGCCAGGAGATCATCTTTAAGAACGCGACCGGTAAGGGTACGGTGTACGACACGCCGATGTACAAAGCGTACTTCGCGGGTTACGATCCGAAGGGCAATCTCTTCGCCGACGGCGAGAATGAATCGTATGGCTTTATGCTCGTCGAGATTCCGAATGGCACCGGCAAAGCCGTCCAGATCACAACCAGCAACTCCCCGGAATTTCCCGGGTCGGTACAGTGGGATGGCACATATCTCACAGTGTTCGATCAACTCACGAATCAGATGTATCAATATAACGTGAGTGGAACGAACGCAACGTTGAAGAATACCATCCAATTCAATGGGTCGGGTGACTGTGCGCAGACGTGGCTCGTTAAGGGCCTGATGTATTGCGCAGACGCCGCAAATGACGAAGGGTATGTTTTCAGCTATCCGGCTGGTGGTTCACCGCTCGCGACGTTTTCGGGAGACTTCGATTTCCCACTCGGCGTAACGGCGGCTAGAAAATAGTTTACTTCATCAAGTAGCAATGATATAAGACAAGCCGGTCGCTAGGCGATCGGCTTGTCTCCCGGATCAAATGGCTTGGACAAGGGGGGCTCGCAACACCTGCTGTCGTTATGACGATGATTGCGCCCATAAACGTATCCTTGCAGCGTGGCTTTTTGTTTCTGAATCGTTACCTCGAGAAGGGTCGTCTCTACAAGCGGCGCGACGTTCTGCGCGGCCTGTGTTCCGGGAACATTTTGTACACTCGGAAGACTATTCGATCCGATCGGGCTCGTGCCACCGCCTCCACAACCTGTGAGGATTGTTTTTAAGGTCTGTCAACTAAGGCGGATCGCGACTCACAAAGTCACCGAAAACGGTCTGGGCGTGTATTACAATCAGACCTCGGGCGCTTGTTCTATCGCCAGGTCTTTCGGCCACGCCGCACCTTCGGCCGCGTACGCTCCGTAGAAAGTGCGAACGTGTTAAGCTACTTAGTCGCGATCGCTAACGAAGAAGATGCGAGCGAATAGAATTCCCAAAGCCGCATGCAACCCGGCCGCCGGCCACAGTAGCAGCCCCATGAACTCGCGGCGGAAACCTACGTAGAGAAAGAATATTGCCGCGAGCACATTGTAGATCAGAAGGCCGCGAACGGCTGGAGTGGCGCGGCTCGGGGATCCGGTCTGGGGCCAGCAGGCTAGCCCCAGTGCAAGCAATGCGAAGCCGGCGATACGGCCCACGGCCTCGCCGCCGGCAGACAACTCGGTGCCTAGCAACAGCCGCGCGACCAGCGAGGGACCGACGATGAGGACAAGGCCGGTTGCGGCCTCAACCCCGGCAGAAAATCGAATGAGTTTCATTTTCGCTCCGAACCGTTCAGACTGACGGGGTAGTTGGCTACTGCCGCGCCATAATCATATTCATGACCTCTTCACGATTCAGAAGATGGTCGGTGTCCTCACCGCTGGTTTCGATAACGACGACGTCGATGGCGCCATTGAAGGCACTCTTTTGCGGAGGCATGTCCGGCGTAATCGGAGAGCCCCGCTTGATCCCGACATCCGATGTCTCGTCAGCGGAGAAAACGGCGGGGACCGTCCGGTCGACGCGGCCGTTGCCAACGGCGTTTCCATCGATGAAAAGCGTTACGGTCGCACCTTTAGCGAGGCCGCCGCCGTCATAGGCGAACTCCATCCGTAGCTGGTGCTTGCCCGAAGGGACCACCTCGGTTGAAGTTATGAGGAACTTCTGAAGTCCAAGAAAGTTGTAGATGTACGTGAGCTTCCCGTCCTTGACATAAAACATCCAGCCGCCGCCGATTCCGCCTTGAGAAAGGATCGTTCCGTTGGCAACCGTCCCTTCGGGAACGGCGACCTGAGCCGTAATCGAATGGCTCTTGTTCTTGACATTGATGAGCCCGTTCTCATTGAGGCCGCCCATGCCGGTAGCGAGCACCTGCGATGTGCCGCTCACGAGTACCGGTCGTCCCGCGGTGTCCGAGTTCATTCGTTCCGACATGCGATCGTCCATCGGTAAGACGCCATTGCGTGTGGCTTCGATGATCCAAAGACGCTGCAGCTCGTGCAGCTTGTCGGGCATCTCCTTCGAGAGGTCGTGCGCTTGCGACCAATCCTTCGTCGTGTCGTACAGTTCCCAGACATCATCGTCGAACGGCAGTGTTTTCTCCGTCATAAGCCATGGTGTGTGATGGCGCGTGACCGCCGTCCAGCCTTTGTGATAAATACCACGATTGCCGAACATTTCGAAATATTGCGTTTCACGCCGTTCGGCCGCGTTCGCATCGTCGAAGTTATAACGCATGCTCACGCCCTGCATCGGGACCTGTCCTACGCTGTTGACCATATACGGCTGCGGGAGATTCGCTGCCTCAAGAATCGTAGGCGCCACATCGATGACGTGATGGAACTGATGTCGTATCTCGCCCTTCGCCTTGATGCCCTTCGGCCATCGCACGATCGTACCGTTTCGTGTGCCGCCCCAATGCGACGCAACTTGCTTGGTCCATTGGTAGGGCGTATCCATGGCGTGGGCCCAGCCAACCGCATAATGATTGTATGCTTCGACGCCGCCAAGCTTATCGATACGTTCTGTGAGAAACTCGGGCGTTTCGAGCGCATTCATTCCATTGAATGGAATCATCTCACTGAACGTGCCCTGGGGCGTGCCTTCGGCGGAGGCGCCGTTGTCGCCGATGATGTAGTAGATGAGCGTATCGTCGAGCGCCTCGACTTGTTCCAGTGCATCGATGAGTCGTCCGATGTGGTAGTCGGCGTACGAATAGAACCCGGCGTACACTTCCATCTCGCGCGCGAGCACGCGCTGGAACTGCGGCGTTTGCGAATCCCACGATGGAATCTCTTTTGGGCGAACCGTGAGTTCGCAGTCTTTCGGAATGACGCCGAGCTGTTTTTGCCGAGCGAACGTCTCTTCGCGTAGCTTGTCCCAGCCTTGATCGAACTTGCCCTTGTACTTGTCGGCCCAGTCTTTGGGGACGTGGTGCGGCGCATGCGTCGCGCCCGGCGCAAAGTACATAAAGAACGGCTTATCACCGGCCAGCAATCGTTGCTGTCGAACCCATGCTATCGCACGATCGGTCATGTCTTCCATGAAGTGATAGCCCTCTTCGGGCGTCTTGTCGGGTTCGACGATTTTCGTACCCTCGTGAATCGCGGGGTACCATTGATTTGTCTCGCCGGCGATGAACCCGTAGAAGTGTTCGAATCCCGAGCCGGTCGGCCAGCGATCGAAGGGACCCACCGGGCTCGCTTCCCACACCGGGACTTCGTGGCACTTTCCGAACTGCGCGGTCGAATAACCGTTCAGCCTAAGGATCTCGGGAAGCGGGGCCATCGAATTGGGCCGCACCGAGCTGTAGCCGGGCGCGGAGGTCGCGATTTCGGTGATGCCGCCCATTGCAACGGTGTGATGATTTCGCCCGCTCAGGAGCGCAGCACGCGACGGGGAGCAGAGCGCCGTCGTATGAAAGCGCGTGTAGCGCAACCCGTCTTTTGCCACCCGCTCCGCTGTGGGCGCTTCGCACGGGCCGCCGAAGACGCTCGACGCGCCGAACCCCACATCGTCGATGAGCACGATTAAGACATTTGGGGCGCCTTTCGGCGGCCGCAACGGCTCGATTGGCGGAAATGACGAGTCGGGATCCTTTGCGTCGTACGCCATAAAGCCCGCATAGGGCTGGTCAGGAATCGGAAGCACTTCGCGCTGAACACGTTTTGATGACTCAGTAGAGCCCGACATCGATACCTCCACGGCAAGAGACAAGAGCGAACACCCTTTACTCTACTGTGGCGAGTAGCCTGCGGCTATCCGGAAAACGCAATGAATGCGGGTTGATCACTCCGGTTCCGATATGGCAAGTCTAACGAAGTCGAGCTGAAATAGGGTTTCACCATTAGGCTGAATGCACGTTCCGCTGCGTCTACTTCGGGCTTCGCATAATCGCAGAGAGCGATAGCTGAGGGTCGTATCGATTCCGCCAGTTCAGCGCACGGCTAATCCTCCTCGTTTCAAACAATCCGCTCGAGACACTTCCAAACGAAATTCGCAGCGCTCCCGCACGATCGTAACCTTCGGATCGTCTCGAAAGATTTGGTGGAGCGAATCTGCTCCGGTGCGCGCTTTAGGTGGTTGTAAAATACCGAAACCGGGCTGCTGCTGCGTGCGAGCGATCGAGCAATGCCATGGGCGAGCGTCCGACGAGATAAGTCGCAGGTCCCGCGCACGCGGTTTCGCGATTGAGTGGCCCCGGTCGAACGTGGTATTATCGTTCTCCACTAATCTTGCAGGAGACGAATGATGGCGAAAGTGCTGTGCGTACTGTACGACGATTCGATCGATGGTTTTCCGCCGAAGTACGCGCGAGCGGACATTCCTAAGCTCGATCACTATCCGGGCGGCCAAACGTTGCCCACGCCGAAGGCGATCGACTTTACGCCCGGCGAGCTCTTAGGCAGCGTTTCAGGAGAGCTTGGTCTACGCAAATACCTTGAAGGCCTGGGACACACGCTCGTCGTGACCTCCGACAAGGAAGGTCCCGATTCAGTCTTCGAGCGCGAGTTGCCGGATGCCGAAATCGTCATTTCGCAACCGTTTTGGCCGGCGTACCTTACGCCCGAACGATTTGCGAAAGCGAAAAACCTGAAGCTCGCCATTACCGCCGGCATCGGATCGGATCATGTCAACCTTGAATCCGCCATTCAAGCCGGCGTGACGGTTGCCGAAGTTACCTTCAGCAACAGCATTAGCGTCGCCGAGCACGTTGTTATGATGATATTGTCGCTGGTGCGGAATTATATTCCGTCGTACCAGTGGGTCATCAAGGGCGGCTGGAACATCGCAGACTGCGTCGAGCGTAGCTATGATCTCGAAGGCATGGTCGTGGGGACCGTCGGCGCCGGACGCATCGGGTCCGCGGTTCTTCGTCGTCTGAAACCGTTCGATGTTAAGCTGCACTATACGGATCACCATCGGCTGCCCGAAGATGTGGAACGCGAACTGGGTCTGACGTATCACCCCGACGTAGCATCGATGCTTCCGGTTTGCGACGTCGTTACGATTAACGCGCCGCTGCATGCCGAAACCGAAAGCCTATTCAACGACGCGATGATCGGAAAGATGAAGAAGGGTGCCTACCTGGTCAACACGGCGCGCGCAAAGATCGCCGACCGGGACGCCGTCGTTCGCGCGCTAGAAAGCGGACAGCTTGCCGGGTACGCGGGCGACGTTTGGTATCCGCAGCCTGCGCCGAAGGACCATCCTTGGCGCACCATGCCGCACCACGGTATGACGTCGCACATTTCAGGATCCACCCTGTCCGCGCAAGCACGCTACGCTGCAGGAACGCGCGAAATTCTCGAGTGCTGGTTCGAGAACCGGCCGTTGCGCGAAGAATATTTGATCGTGGACGGCGGCAAACTGGCCGGCGCAGGAGCGCATTCCTACTCGGTCAAGAAATAACGAACGAGGGAAGGGGCGGTTCGCTCCTTCCCTCACTCATTCACCTTCATTGCTGAAATTGCCGCGGCAATGTCATCCACGTTCGTTTCGAGAGCAAAGTGACCCGCGTCTAAGAATCGGATGTCGGCATCTGGCACATCTCGTTTGAACGCGTTGGCACCGGGCGGAATAAAGAACGGATCGTTCTTTCCCCAGATCGCCAATAACTCAGGCTGGTACGTCCGGAGATATTGCTGATATAACGGGTACCGTGCGATGTTCGATTTGTAATCGATCTTGAGGTCGGCTTGAAGATCCATCATTCCAGGGCGCGCGAGAAGCGTTGCATCGAGCCAGTACGCCTCGGGCTCGATCGCCGCCCAATCGGGCATTCCTTGAACGTATGACTCGCGAACTCCATCGAACGACATGCGCTCTTTAATCGCGTCGTGAAGAGCTTGTGAAGGCTGGGTCCAGTACGCGCGCAACGTCGCCCAAGCAGCGTCGCCGAGGCCATCCTCATAGGCGTTGCCGTTCTGCGTCACGATCGCGGTAATTCTATTCGGATTGGCGACCGCGAGATTGAATCCAACGGGCGCGCCATAATCAAACACATACATTGCGAAGCGCTGGAGCGAAAGTTCGTCCACGAAGCCCTGCATGGTCTCGGTTAAGCCGGCAAACGTGTATCGATAATCTGCTCCGTCTTCGATCGTTGTAAATCCGAACGAAGGCAGATCCGGCGCGATACAATGGAATCGATCCGCGAGCTTCGGCATCAAATGCCTGAAGTAGTGCGAGGAATTTGCGAAGCCGTGAAGCAGCAGCAGAATCGGATTGTCTGGCGAGCCGGCTTCACGGTAGAAGACGTTTGCGGGACCAACGCGGACGGTCGAATGACGTGCGTCTAACATAGGGACGGCCTTCGGCTCTCGCCCTCCGTTACCGGCAAAGCGCGGCCAAAAACAGCCCGTTCAAGCAAGCAAGCATAACGATGTCTTTTGTTTCCGCTAAGCCAGTGTTATGCTAGCGTCAGTGCTTGCAAAACAGCGAACGCTTATCCAAAGATCGCTGTCGTAATTATCTATCTTTTGGAGGCATCTCTTATGGCAAAAGACTTCCATCTCGATCGTCGTCGCTTCTTGGGAGCCGCGGCCGTGAGCATCGCAGCCGCTCAGTTAGGTACTCTGGGCTCTGCAAGCGCACAATCGGATAGCTCAGCGAACGACACCACGACCACCACCCTCACTCCTCAAGAGGGCACGCATACCTCGTTTAGTGCGATGAAGCAGATCGAGGCCGGCTTCTTGAATGTCGGTTACGCTGAAACTGGGCCCGCGAATGGACCAGTAGTCATCCTTCTTCACGGGTGGCCGTACGATATTCACAGTTACGTCGATGTCGCTCCGATATTAGCGGCGGCCGGCTATCGAGTTATCGTTCCGTATCTGCGTGGCTATGGAACAACGACGTTCCTCTCGAGCGCAACGCCGCGAACTGGTCAACAGGCGGTGGAAGCACTCGATACCATCGCGCTCATGGACGCGCTCAAGATCAAGAGCGCCATCTTCGGTGGTTTCGACTGGGGATCGCGCGAAGTCGCCATTTTAGCGGCGCTCTGGCCGGAGCGTTGCAAAGGTCTCGTTGCCGTCAGCGGCTATTTGATCACGAACCGCAAACTGACCGTATTGCCGCTGCCTCCGAGGGCTGAGTTGGGATGGTGGTACCAGTACTACTTCGCCACCGATAATGGCGTGCTCGGCTACACGAAATACCGGCACGATTTTGCTAAGCTTATTTGGACTATCGTGTCCCCTAACTGGAAGTTCAGCGACGAGACGTTCGATCGAAGTGCAGCGGCTTTCAATAATCCTGACCACGTAGCCATCGTCATTTCGGATTACCGCTGGCGCATCGATCTGATCAAGGGTGAGCCGCAGTACGATCGTATTGAGGCCAAGCTCCAGAAGGGGCCGGTGATCACCGTTCCCACGATTACGATCGCAAGCGATTTCGACGGAGCCAATGCGAGTGGCGCCGCCTATCGAGCGAAGTTCTCGGGTAAGTACGCGCACAGAATCTTCAACGGAATCGGACACAACGTGCCCCAGGAAGCTCCGCAAGCCTTCGCACAGGCCGTGATCGATGTGGACGCTATGGGACGGAGCAGTTCTTCTTAGCGCAAGCCGCTCTGCGGGTAGGGGTTCGCTCGGCGGTTCGGGGAATTGAGTGCTCTCGGTTCGACTTGAACCGCCGACGGAGGTATCCAGATAAGTGCGTACGTTCCTTATGCTCGTATCCCTCATGCTCGTAGCGACGATGCCGGCAACGGCGGCTCCGCTCGATGGATTCCATTATCTCGTCGGTACGTGGAACTGCACGTACGTTGGGGGATCGGAACGCATGCCGTACACCAACACGTACGTATACGATCTCGACGGCAAAACGTTGCGTCAGTTCACTTCCTCGGCGGCCGGCAGCGACGAAGAGCTGCTCGCATATGATTCACAACATAGTATGTGGACGGCGGTCGTCCTCGACGAGCATGGGGACGCCACGGTGATGCACGCAGCGGGCGGCGATCCGAATCACATCGCGTACACTAGCGTCTATCCCGACGCAAGCATTTCCACAACGTTCGATCGCATTTCCGATACGAAGTACACCCTGCATGGGAGCTACAGCGTTGGCGGTAAAACTATCGCGTCAGTCGATACCTGCGTTCGAGCAACACCTTGATTTAGTTCCGTTTTAGGCAGATGGTTCGAATGGCTATTTCGGCCGCTGGATCGGGTGCAGTCGAGACGGGTCGTACGTACACCGCCATGTAGCGGTGGGAGTTCCAATTGGTACTCACGACCTCCCACACTTGTCCGGGGTCGTGATTCTGTGTCAGATACACGGCTGGGTGATTGCCACAGATGGTGATGTCTTTTGAACCTGGCTGGCGTGGTGGCACCGGGCCATTTGTGGTTTGTGCCATGATCGATTCTTTCGAAGAGCCCGGTTTGTTCCACGTTTCGCCGGCGGTGGGATCGTCCGAGTGAATCCAACCCTTCGGTGCTTCGAAGTCAACCCTCCCCGCAAACGGATGTGCACAACCCGTGCAGACGATCGCGAGGCAAAACATGGCCGCAATATGCTTCATGCTACCAATGACCGGCACTCTGGCCTCCGTCTACGTGCGAAATTTCGCCGGTTACGTACGATGCGTTTTCTAGATACATCACGGCTGAGGTGACGTCGTCGATCTCGCCGATCCGCCCCAGTGGGATCTGCCATTCCACGCCGGCATAAGAAACCTCCGGATGAGTCCTGATGATGATCGGCGATACCGCATTGATGCGGATGCCGCGCGCAGCGTATTCAATGGCTAGCGACTTTGTAGCTGCGTTTAATCCGGCCTTCACCATGGATACGAGGACGGCGGGAACGCCCTTGACGGGTTGTTCGGCAACCGTCGCAGTGATGTTGACGACGTGCCCCGATCCTTGGGTTTCCATACGGCTCAGTGCCCGCTGCGTGATGTAGAAGAAGCCGGCAAGGCTCGTCGACAGCATCACATCGCAGTCGGCCTTGGTGTACTGCGTGAACGGTTTCGAGATATACGCGCCCGCATTGTTGATCAACGTGTCGATTCGGCCGAATCTGTCAACGCCCTCGCTCATGATGCGATCCGCGGTAGCGGAATCGCTGATGTCGCCGGCAACGTTTAGTACATCCGGACCGGTGCTCCGCTCGATTTCAAGTGCGTTCGCGACGACTCTGAAACCGGCCGCAAGGTAAGCAGCGACGAGACCTGCGCCGATCCCGTGCGAGGCGCCGGTGATGACAACGACCTTTTTGTCGCTCGTAGGGTTCAAAGTTGGCCCGCCTTATGCAGCGTCTCATAGAGCGATAGCGCCAGTTTGCCCGCATGATCTTCCTTGTGATCGGGATCGCTGTTAAGTCCAAAGGCGATCACTGCGTCTTGACGTGGGAAGTAGAAATGCAGAACTCTGTACCCGAATGTCGAGCCCTCGTACGACCAGACCGTTCCCATCTGCGCTGTCGTCGTCTGGCCGACCCCCAGCCCGAAGCCGCCAGAATCTTGGAGCGTGGTCTTTGCGATCGGATGACCAGTTTTGAGCGAGACGATGCTCATCAGCTCGGTGCGTTGTTTGGGCGCCAATATCGGTCCGGCGTACAGCGCGCGCGCCCATCGCGTCAGGTCCTCGGGCGTCGAAACGATGCCGCCGGCGGCTCTCATCCACGAGACGCTATAGTCGCGCACGTCGCGTCCGAAGAGCGGTGCGAGCGGCGCGTCGTCGACTCGGCTAAAGAAGTAACCCGGTACCATGCGACTGAGGATCGCCGCCGCGTAGCGGTCGGCCGCATAGTAGGACGAAGTCAACCCGATGTTCGATTGCAAGAATCGCTGCTCTAGCTGGTTCGTGTAGCTATCGTGACCGGCGCGCTCGATGATGAGTTCGGCTAACAAGTAGTTCGTATTCGAGTAGCTCCAGCCCGTCGTTGGCGGGGGTGCGTGCGCGTTGCCGGGGTAGACGTACGCGATCAACTCGGCGACAGTAAAATTCCGCCGCGGCTCCTTCGCATAGTCTTGCAGCATGGCGGGAACGTGATCGTAACTGGGGATGCCGCTGGTCATGTTGAGCAACTGCCGGATGGTCACGCGTTTCCAGGCCGGGTATTGCGGTAACCATCGGCCCACGGTCTGATCGATCGTGAGCTTGCCCTCCGCTTCGAGTTGAAGAATGATGGCTGCCGTGAAGGCCTTCGTATTGCTTCCGATCTGCCAAAGGCTGTCGGAAGCCACCGGCGCGCCGTCTTGAATGCGCGTCGATCCAGCGGTAATGTTGATGTTGGCCGGCGCTCCGTGCAAGCTGATGCTAAGAGAAATCGCCGTTACATGCTCGACGCTGGAACGCGCGTGTAAATATTGGTCGAGGTCTTGCTGTAGCGAGCCGCGTAGCGCCTCGCCTCTCGTTGTTCCCGCAACGCCAAGCAGCGCGGTAGCCGCGAGTAGCATGGCTACAAATCGCACGGCACTAGGTTTTGGCCGGAACGACCGTCGCTATCGGATACGAGATGATGTCGAGCATAATAGTGCTCTTTTCAACCGCTTGAATGAGCTGATCGACCCGCTGGTTCCAAAGGGCGCCGGCCCACGCATGTCGCGTCCTCCAACTGGTTACGACGGTGACGCTCTTTGCATCGTCGGCTTCGAAGACCTGGCCTTCGAGGAACCCTTCCAGTCCGACGCCGACAGTGCGAAGCAGATCGGTCGCGCGAGACGTTAGTCCGGGACAGCTGTCGGCGTCGAGCGCCGCGGACCAAATGTGCACGATCGTGCGCGGTTTGCCATCTATTTCATCGTTTGGGAACTGATCGCTCATGCAATTTCTCTTTTCGAAAAATCACGCTAAACCTGCCCGACGCTTGATGGGTCGAGTCGCCTTTGGGTCGTTGCGAATGGATGCGTAAGCCGTAGACTTTTCGAACGTCCTGAATGAATTCGAACGAAGGGGTGTTCGTGGTTCCCAGTTGCGCCATGCCCGTATGCGTCTTCATTGCTGCTGTACGCTCCGCTGAAGAAGGTTGAATACGTGACGAACGGGGTTCGGTCGCACCATCGCAACGTTGCTAAAGTATCCGCAGTTCTTAGGGTCGCTCCGCCGGCGGAGCGATGTGAAGAATGGAACGGTCGTTGGCATCGGTTCTTACCCATGCACTTCCGTCGGGCGCGAGACGTAGATTCGGGTAGTAACCTATCTTGGGCAAACTCATTACTTGAATGCGGTCGTCTCCTGTAATCCGAACGACCCGCGAGCCGTATGTAAACCAAACGGAGCCGTCGGTGCTACTTGATATCTCGAACGGTTTCGGCATATGGGAGATGGTGGTAAAATCTCTCACGAGCCGCAATTTTATTATTTGCCCATCCGGATGCTCGTGAAAAATGAAATTGGGCGTGCTTAACCACACAGACTTATCCGAACCGAGCCGTCGTACGGTGAAACTTCCGGAGAGATCATTCAGATAATCTGTATTCGATACTGGAGACTCGTGGACCGATCGTGCTTGTGGGTAGGGAATCGATCGAAGCTGAACGAGGTCGCGACCCGACGCCGCGTAGACGAACCCCGAGGAAGCTTGGAATACATCGCTAACAGCTACGGTGAGAATTGCGAGCGTACCGTTCGGGTACAACGCATAGACGGCTTCACGCTTAATTCGATTGTTGCCGGATTGAAACCAGAGCGTTCCATCGGGATCGCGTCCGAAGAATGTAGGCTGTTCGCCGAGCTCACTGTTCGCGCGGTAGAAGCGAAAGTTAATCGCTCCATCGTTGCCGATTCCGAATAGCCAATCTGTTCCGTACTGAATCAGGGCTGTATCGCCAAACGTTCCGAGCAGGTACAGAAACGCATCGTACGGTTTGGCCGTTGGTGGCGGAGTCGGCGGCAGCCCACTCGTCCATGTGGCGACCCAAGGTCTTTGCCGAGAGTGTCGGTGCCCCGATCCCCAGAGCGCTTCGACTCCACCGCTCCGCACTCTGAACAGCTCGTCTCCTGCCGCTACGGCGAGCGAGCCGTCCGACAGCGGCGCAATCGCATCGATCGTGAACGCTCGAAACGCTCGAGTGGGAAACGTGGCAAGTATTCGTGCCGGCGTCAGAACAAAAGGCGTGCACGGCTGGGAGTCACGGTTTGGAATCGACAGTGCGCACGGTGTGTGACCAACGTCGAATGGTGAATCACCGATCGCGAGAAGTCCGCTGCAGGCGACGACGAATGCTGCGACCGCACGCATGCCGCGACGCTTCGTGCCGAGGGAGAGGAATTACTGTGAATAGCGAAATGCGCCCCATGACCTATTTCAAGCTCGGCCTTCTTGCCGTAGTGCTTTCGCTACTGGCGCTGCCCGCCGCCGGCGGGGCGGCAACGGCTACTCTCGATCCCGCCACGCAAAAGGCAATCGACGCCGCAGTGGTACACGAGCTGGCCGCCTATGGTGGCGCGAAACCGGTTCCGGGCGTTGTGGTCGGCGTTTGGGTGCCTGGAAAAGGCGAGTATACCAAGGGTTATGGCTACGCCAATCTCGCGACTAAGTCGCCCATGCAACTCGACGACCGCTTTCGCATCGGCAGCAACACCAAAACCTTCGTCGCTACCGTGCTGCTGCAACTGGTCGATGAGAAGAAGTTGCGCCTGGACGACACGATCGGCAAGTTCGGCCTCGGGTTCAACATCCCGAAAGAGAATCAAATCACGCTGCGTCAGCTCGCGGAGATGCGAAGCGGCATAATCGACGTGTACTCGGTACCGGGCGTTCAGAAACAAAGCGACGCCTTCTGGTCGAGGCAAACGACGCGCCAATGGGTGGCTCTGGCTGCGAAGCAGCCGCTACTCTTCGCTCCCGGCACGAAGTACAACTACAGCAACACGAATTGGTTCTTACTGGGGCTCATCATCGAAAAAGTGACGCACGACTCCATTCAAAGCCAGATTTCGAAGCGTATACTCGTCCCGATGTCGCTGGCGGCAACGTCGTTTCCGGTGACCGATTGGAACATGCCCTCGCCGTACGCGCACGGTTACACGTTGGAAAAAGGCGCGTGGGTCGATCAGTCGGTATTCTTGGCGCCATCGGTGTCGTGGGCGGCCGGTGCCATGATCTCCGACATGGCCGATATGAAGCGTTGGGTCAAAGCCTACGTGACGGGCACGACCAATAGTACAGCGACGCAGAAGGACCGTCTTGCCTGCATACCTACCGGCGTGGGTAACTTATCGTTCGGCCTCGGAATCGGTTGTTCGGCCGGCTGGTACGGTTATACGGGTGGCATCACCGGTTACAACACCGGAGCGTACTATATGCCTGCGACCGGCATCACGATCATCGCCTTCGTAAACAGTCAAGTCGAAAAGCCATTTCCCGGAGTGACGAACGCGATCTTTCGTGACATCGCACGGATCGTCACGCCCAACAACGTTCCGTTCGTAAAGTAGATCTCAGCTTTGCGTTGCGGCCGTCCACGCTGCGAGACACGCCAGTTTGTGCTCTTTGCGCCACGGCCGGGCGACGGTGGTCCCGAGAGTTTTGAGCCTCGCATCGATCTCGACGGACGACAATCGAAGCTGCAACGCAGCCTCTGACGTAAGCGTTTTTTCGTCTACTTCAACGAAACGAATGCCATCTTCACGCAAGGCGTGGCGGAATGCCTCGCGCACCGCGAGCCCCTCGGCGACGGCCGGATGCTCCGGCGTTGCAAGGCTGTAGCGCAGCAGATCGGTCACCCAGCCGGCGCGGTTGACGAGCAACGCGGCGCCGCCGGCATTGAAGCCGTCGTCGTTCAACCGTTCGACGACACTTCGCAATCCGGCGGCTGCGAATTCATCTTGGCGTTTGCGCCCTTCGCGAACGGCGGCCGCTGCTTCGGCGAAGCTATTTTCGGTTAGGTCGCGTGCGAGCTCGGCGGCGACGTGATAGGGTTGCGAAGCGAGCCGGTCGTTTTCAGTAGCAGTCGGTACGAACGACGAGAGCACAATGTGTGGTGCACCCTGTTTGACGTCGACGCCGACGACGATCGCGCCGCCGCGGGACGCGCGTAGACCCAGCGTTATTGTTCTCACGCCGTACCATTTTCTAACAGGGTTTCAGAAAAACTGCGAGCAAGGCAAGCGCATGTCGATTTTGGCTCGCTTCTCGCGGCGTTCGGCTTTGGCATTGACCGTGGCGTTCGCTTGTAGTACTAATCCGGCGCCGGCGCAGTCATCGTCGCCCGCGCCGCCAGAGCCCACGCTGGCGGCGACAGGATCGTTCGACGGCATTTCCATCGGTCAGCCCATGGGCGATCTACGGCCCACATTGGGAGATCCGATTTTCGTGAGTTCCTATGGTGGCACCGTGGTGTGGCGTTATTTGACGCACGGCGGCGGCACGTTTACCGACGTGATCGTAAAAAACAACGTCGCGCAATCGGTGACGGTTCTCGGTCGCTTCAACAGTGTAGATTTTACCGATCCAAATGGCATAACGTTCGGACTGACGCCGGATGAGGTGAGAACCAAGCTTGGACCTGCGGTCCGCGAGTCGACCAATAGCGACGATGGGTCTCTCGATCTCACATACCGCTCGCTTCCATACGGGTGGGTCTACGAATTCCACGCGAACAAACTCGATTTCATCCAGCTGCTCGCCGGTCAAAGTACATTAAACTTGTTGACGCCCGGGCCACCGGCAACGCCGAACGACGGAACGTCCCGCGAGCGGGCGATATGGATTCGACCCTCGGTGGTAGTGTCGAATACACTGTGGATCGACACGTATCTCGCGCATGCTGATTGCGGAAGCGGTGGCTATTGGAAGTCTGCGACGCAAGAGTTTCTACCCGACTCGGCCACGCACGATCCAATGGCAATGACGGTCGTACACGCACAATGCAGTGCCGGCGAAGATCGACGTGATTTCTTTTTCGATACGCACAGCTCGCTAACCGTGCAAAAGGGCAGTCAAGCCTCGTCACCGGTGGCTTCGCCCGCTCCGCAAGCACCCGATGCAAATCAGATCACGTTTTCCGCTCACGACGTTGCAACGCTCATACGAGCGACGGAAGATGCCGAGAAGAGTCCGAAGATCACGCTGCAGTTACGGGCAAGAGGTCCGGCGGAAATGCTGGCCTACGATCCCGTCGCGCATTTCGCCGGAATCGATCCCGCGTCGAAGGAAGCGCTGATTTGGATGGTCCAACCGTACCCGGCAAAAACTGCCGATGGAGCCTGGGCGCTTCGTTCCGCACTGGAATTGGCATGTATGGCTACGGGGTTTGCCGGTCCGCAGTGGAAGGCGATATACGACCGGCTCGCCGCAGAAGATGCCGCGCTCCCGGCAGATACGCCGAACCCGTACAAGAATCGTCTGGCTCTGACCGCGCAAGTACGCAAGATCTTCGAATCGTATCTTCCGCAACACTAATTGCTTGAGAATCGCAGGTACACGAGAATGAGCCCCGCTACAACAACGAAACACCTGGCCCTCGCTGGCATCGTATCGATCGTGCTATCGGCTTGCGCAAGCAATACGGCGACAACCGTTCCCGTTGGTGGACAGCCGCAGCTGAAATCCGGTTTCATGCGACTGACGTTCAGCGTCGCCGGTCAGCTCGATTTCTCAAAGTACCAATACAGTGTCACGTTCAACACGACTGGAAGCGCGTTAACGCCCGAGTTCGGTACGAAGGCCGATTGGAAAGCGTTCTCGGCGACGTTCAGATCCATGAACGGGTCCGGCGCTCCCAGCGTCGAGGTCATTCAATATATTAGCGACCCCAACGATCCGCATCAGCCGCCGGCCCAGGTTCCCGAAGCCGTTACACCTTCGCAGCTGCAGTTCGATGCCCGCAGCAGCACGTTTTCCGTCACGTTTCAGCGCTCGATCGCCGGCGACGGTTCGCAGCAGCCGGCGGTAAACTGGCGTTTCAATGCTTCTAGCCAGACGGCGAGTCACATCGTCGATACGATGGGCCGTTGTGCGAGCTGCTTCAAGTCACCGCAGCTCGCGGTAAACACCAGTTTCGTTGAGACCATCGCGGCGCAAGGACAGCCGGACATCGCACCCGGTGCACGCATCGTCAGCGTCGAGTTTCAGAATTCTCCCTGAGTGTGAATGATTCATGAATCATTCACACGTTGCACAAAGCCTTCGTCCTTAGACTTTCTTCACATCGAAGCCGCACGATAGCTCCGCTACACATCTGGTAGTTGAGGAGCTTCAATGAATCGTATAACAATGGGCCGGTTTGCCGCTCTCGCAGCGGTTATTCTAGCCAGCGCGTGCGGCGCTAACAACGCCGGCTCGCCGTCGACCACTCTACCGGCGATGGAACAGCCGGTACGATCTGCTGCTAAGGGCGGCGGGTCGGTGTTGAAAACACTCAAGCACCAAGTCGTGATCGGATCGACGGTGGATCCGGTAAACGGTGCGGGAAATCCATATGGCTTGGCGATCGCGCCACAGACCATTGGAGGTTTCACACAGGGAGATCTCGTCGTCTGCAATTTCAATGCGAAGTCCGGCGTACAGGGAACCGGTCGATCGATCATCGCGCTGCATCCGGTGGCAAACTCTGTTCCGCTACACATATCCTCCGACAAAACGTTAAAGGGATGCGATGCACTCGCCCTCGACGGCGCCGACACCATCTGGGCGGCATCGATGGTCGCAAACGATAATCCCGTATTGGATGCGGCCGGCAAACTTCTGGTCAATATCAAAGGCAAGCCGTTCAGCCAACCATGGGGCCAGATTTACGCCGCGCCGACCAGCGGCGCACCGGCGTTTTACGCCACCAATGCCGGTACCGGCACGATCGTGCGCATCAACCTGGCTTCAAAGTTTACGTACGACGTTATCGCTAAAGGTTTTCCGGTGAATCATGGCAAGCCCGGAACTGCATTGGCACCCTCCGGGCTCGCATACGATGCTAGCGTCGACACGCTGTACTTCGCCGACGGGCAAAACAATTCGATCGTCGCGTTCAAAAACGTCACGAAGATCGCGGCCGGCGGAATCACCGCCCAGAGCAACGGCATGAAGTTCACCGGCCCGTCGGCCGGTGATGCGAGAATCGTCTTCTCCGGTAACCCGTTAAACGGTCCGATCAGCACGGCGCTACTTCCCAACGGCAACCTCATTGTCGGAAACACGCTCGATTCGGACGGGAATAACCTCATGATCGAACTATCGGCCGCCGGCAAGGTGCTGGACGTCCGTAACGTCGATAAGGGGCCTGCCGGATCGATTTTCGGCATCGTTGCGACCGGCACGACGAACTCCGACACCAAGATCTATTTCAATGACGACAACGACAACAACGTTCAGGTGCTCGAGCAGTAAGAAACCGAACGTTTCGTAAGCTGCTCAGAGGGTGCGTGGCGAGTGCCGCGCACCCTTCCCTTGAGCAACGTTAGGAGCGCCCGACTCATCCAGGTTCGTCTCCGGGGCGTTCTATAAATATGCGCCTATCGGCTTCATGGAAACGCTCACCCGCCGGCTTCGATTTTACGCCTGTACTGGTCGCATTCGTGCTGCTGTTCGTGACCGTAGGGACGTTCCAATTCCTGAGCGTTCTACCCGGTGGCGAACGAGGCTTACTTCAATTCGAAAGGGCTTGCGCGATCTATTCGGGGCGCTAGTTTTTACCGGCGCTTCGGCTGAGGGAAGGCCCACTGGCCGCTCAATATCTCGGTTCGCGGACGGTACAGACGCACGGTGTAGTTCCAACCCGGCACGATCGGTAAGCAATTCGTGCTGGAATCATCGCAGCCGCCGAACTGAATTGCGACGGAACCGTCCGAGCCTTTCTTCGCGGTCAGATTATTTACCGAATACGAGTTCCGATCGTTCTTCTGGAAATATCCATCAGCGTTGTAGAAGCTGACCGACCAGAAACCGTCGACCGGCACATCTTTGACGTCGAGCGTGTAGACGGTCGTTCCATCGTTGTTGTCCGGCGTGATATTGAGATAGGTCGCATCTTTATCGGGATTGCCGCCCCAGGCTGCCGCGGTTGCGATCAAATGCCGTACCGGATCGACTTCTCGAGCGGTTCCAAAGGCTTTCTTGAAGTCGCTCATCGTTGATGCCAACACCAGCAAGGCGTCGCGCACGGTCTTCTGGCTTGCAGCGTCCCAATTCGGTGCTTCAAACGTCCCCGCGCTATCCCGGCGGGCAACGATGGCATCTTGGAGCGCATGAACTTGCGCGATGTCCGCAGGGTCGCTCGGGTCCACCAACGTTCGTATGGCTACGGCGACGTATCGCGTTCTAACCGTGTCCTTCGTGAGACGATAGCTGCCGGCACCGTAGACGACCTCCGGCACGTAATGATCTTGGTTTATTACCTGCATCGACATGAAGCGGGATCCGGCATCGGGTAACTCGATCGTGACCGGCCCGGCATTGAGGTCGAAAATCGCCGATGAGTACAGCGTATCGCGATTGAGACGGATCACGGTCTGGTCGTCGATTCTGGCCGGCTCGCGATGATGAAAAATCGCACCAAGGCCGCCTTGGCCGATTAGGTTTTTAAAATACAAGTCGGTTTCGGCGCGAACGAAGTTGTCTACGTTGACTGCGATGGTACCGGTTGTCATGAGCCGTTCTCCTAGGACGTCAGTTGCTTTGTAGCGAGGGAGCCTTCCATTCGGAGTCTAGCGCCGCAACCTTCGGCCAATAAAGGCGCATGACGGCGAAAAACGGACCTGCCGGTGCCGGCAGCCAGTTGGATTCTTTTTCCGCGCCGGGAGATTCGTTTTGAAGATAGATCGTAATTCCGCCATCGGCGTCGCGCTGCAGCTGGGGTAGCATCGGGGAGTTGATTAAGTACCGCTCGAGCGAATTCGCAAACAAGAGACTGGACGGCAGCTTATAGAGTGTAAACGACCAGAACGCGTTCACTGGCGGCAACGCTCCTGGTGCGAAGCGAAGCGTGTGCCGCTTCGCGCCGTCGAGCATTTTGCCGGCCGCGTCCACGAAGTACGCCGGATAGATTGCTTCCTCTTTCGAGTTGCCGTAGATGCCGAGCGCCGCCCCGGTCATGCGATCGATGTATCGCCCGTTCAGGAACGCGCGCGTTCCAAACGCATCGGCGCTCGAGGACCTTCCAGTGTCGATCTCACTTGCCTTATAGTTCTTGAACGTCTCCCACGCATCGGCCATGCCATCCGACAGCGCACGACGCATATCGCCGGATAACGAATCGACGTAGAACGATTTGCCCGCGCCCACTCCGATCGTCGCAAAGCGTTCCATCAACTGAACTTCCGTCGGGTCGGTCGGACAAAACTGAAGGATGAAATTGAGGATTTGAAAGAATTCGAGCGAGGTGCGTTCGTTTTCGGCCGAAAGCGGCTCGACGAAATCGATCTGCGCGGGGGCGGCGGGTGCGGGCGTACCCAGATACGACGATAGCGCCTCGACGCGGTAACCTGCTTGAACTTTCTTAACGGCGTCGATGTCGGTCGGATCGAATAATTGCGTGCGATACAAGATAAAAGCGAAATCCGTCTCACTTCGGATCACCGAAGTGATGCCTTTGGGAGCCGCTCCTTGCCAGCCAGGACCGGCCAGTAAGAATGTTCCGGCCCCGTTTCCGGTCGCACGACTGCCGACGTACGCGAAATTATACGTGTACATATCGATGAACTGCAGCGAGTAGTAGCGGCTGTCTTCGATTTCCGGAACCGTAAGAACCAGTGGCTCGGCGCGTAAGTCCGCGCCGACATACGAATACGGCGTGTCGGAATTCGGCGTCTGGATAGCGGTGTCGGCCGGCGTGTACACCCGTGCGTTGTTCACGAGAGTGTTCCAGGGTGCTTTATACTCCGAGCCATCCCGATCCACGAAATACGAGTACTGAATTCTGTAGCTATCGACGAGAGGAAAGCCGTAGATCGTGGCTTCCTTAGCAATCGCCCGCGCTTCTTCCATGTCGTAACCCTCCGGAGTGTGACTATACCACGCCGTACCCTAAGCGTAGCTTAACGGGACGGCGTGCTCCCGAGCGCGGCCGGAGGCAACCGCATAGTCTAACGCTAAAACGCCGCACATGATGGACGCGTTGGCGGGTCGCTTCGAACAGAACCGGCCGCATCTGCGCAGCGTCGCGTATCGGATACTTGGATCGCTCGACGATGCCGACGACGCCGTACAGGAAACTTGGCTTCGATTGAGCCGGCAGGGCGTCGATAATGTCGACAGCATCGATGGCTGGCTCACGCGAGTTGTTGCACGAATCTGCATCGATATGCTCCGGACGCGCCGTTCGAAGCGCGAGGAACCCCTCGAACCCACGATTCCCGATTTTATCGTAAGCCGTGAGGTCGGCCCCGAGGCGACGGCGATTCAAGCCGATCTGTTTAGCCTCGCCGCTACGATCGTACTCGACGCGTTAACTCCTTCCGAACGCCTAGCGTTCGTCTTACACGACATGTTTGCTGTTCCGTTCGAGGAGATCGCGCCGATCGTCGATCGCACTCCACTTGCTGCCCGCCAGCTCGCCAGCCGTGCCAGGCGTCGGGTTCAAGGCACGGCACCGGC
The DNA here is from genome assembly GCA_036490475.1 of Candidatus Tumulicola sp. NCBI lineage: Bacteria > Bacillati > Vulcanimicrobiota > Vulcanimicrobiia > Vulcanimicrobiales > Vulcanimicrobiaceae > Candidatus Tumulicola > Candidatus Tumulicola sp. The sequence continues at coordinate 801,732 of DASXDT010000005.1, read as the reverse complement.
CGCCGCGAGTTTCGCGGCGCGGCGTGCGGTGGTCGATGCATTTGCCGCCGCGGCGCGTGAGGGTGACGTCGCGGGCATCGTGGCGGTGCTCGATCCCGAAGTGCTCTTGCGAGCCGATCGGGCGCCCGCGCTGCACGGTATCCGTGGCGCCGCAACGGTCGCTTCGCAGGCAGCCGGCTTTTCACGCATCGTCAGTACGATGGAGCCCGTGATCGTCAATGGGTCGCCCGGGATCCTGTCATGGTTGCCGAGCGGCGAGCCGTTGTCAGTCACGGGATTTGTCGTCGAGCGAGGGCGGATACGAGAGATGTACATCGTTTCGCAGCCCGCAAGCTTGCGACGTATCTTGGCGAGGTAAGATTTTTTCAAAATTTCGTCACGTGTGGTGGCCGAGTTCCGTCTGCTGGATATAACCCTTCACCGATGGAGTATCAATGAACGCCGTAAAACTCGTGGTTTTCCCTACTTCGGATATAGCGAAGTCAAAAGTATTCTTCTCAGAGCTGCTTGGCACCGAGCCGTACGCCGATAGCCCGTATTATACCGGCTTTAAGGCAGGGGAGATGGAGGTCGGACTCACTCCGGCAATGCCGCAGCAAAGTACGACCGCTCCGATCGTGTATGTCGATGTCGCAGATATCAATGTCGCGCTGGCTGCCATCGTCGCCAAAGGCGGCGAAAAAGTGCAGGATCCCACCGATGTCGCCAACGGGCTCCTGATTGCAATCGTCAAGAGTCCCGATGGCTCGGCAATCGGGCTACGTCAACTGCCTAGGGAATAAGGTCGAGGGATTGCCAGCCGCGATAATTCAGGCCCGAAGCGCCCCTGTTTCTAGTAGGTCACTTGGCTACGGCGGCTTCCCACCCGTCGTATTCGCCCCTAAACCGTCTCGCGAGATTTCTAAAAATCGTGCGATAGGAGCGAAGGTGTTCGATGGTGGGCGTCGCGCGAGCGTGCGCGATCACCGAGTATCTCTTCTCGAATGAGCCGTCCGACAAGCGCCCGAGCGGCTGTTCGTAGTGCGCCGACAGTCCGTCGCGATCTAATTCTTGCACGGAAGAGCGAGCGTCTTGAAGGCTCGGAATGTACAGATAAAATACGATATCGGTCGGTTTACTGAGATCGGATCCGCGCTTTCGCAATTCGCGTAACACGATTGCATCATTCGCGTCGTCGGATAAGACTGTATTGGTTTGTAGAATTCCGTCGTTCGATGGAACGTTCAGGAGAGCGATGGCGACAAGCGCCGCTAGTGCAACTCCAGGAATAATGACGCAGGCCGCCACGAGTGCCATCTTCGATAACAGAGTCATTACTTCAATAGGTCGCTTAACGCCGCCCCGAGCTTCTGCCGGTTGAGGTATGGATTGGGCGCATCCGAAGGCAGTTGCGCATCTCTTGCGGCCTCAACGTCGTACAGCTGCTTGAACGCGGTTCCCCCGTAGCCGCCGTCCGAGAGAGCGACGAGAAAGCTCGCAGTGATGGCGTTGCGGAGAGCGTCACCGTTCAAGTCGGTGTTCGTCCAAACCGTCATCGTTCGCGACCCCGAGCTCGAAGTCGATATGCCCGCGTAAAACCAATCGGAAGCGTATTTCGGCATCTGCGGCGCCGGCTTTATCGCGACGTGAAGCGGAATGGTACTATCGTTCGGTTTTAGTGCGGTGTGCAGTGCGGTCAAAAGCTGCTTGACATCGGCCTCGGTTATTTGAACGCCGTCTACGTCTTCCGCGTACGCGGCGGTCGATGACCCAAGGCTGCAAATGACGGCGATCGTAAACAAAATAGCCAGGTTGTAAAGCCGTTTCATCGGGTTTGCCCTTCTCGCGTTTTGGATGCTAGGTGCGCGCGTTGGACGCGGTAGCAGCCGCACCCTTGAGGGGGTGCCGGGCGGTAGACCCCGGAGGCACTTCAAAAGCGGCGTGAAAAGCTGCAAAGGCGATGATTACGGAGGGTAATCGCCGGCGAAACCTTGTTAAGGCGCGAATCGGAACGGCGCTCAGTCTCGGTATCGGCAATCGGCCCGCTCAAGCGCTTCGCGCGCTCGCCGCGGTGGACGTGCCCGGCGATCTTACCGACGATGAAATTGCCGCTCGTTATTATCAGGCTAGCGCCATTGCAAATATCAAGGCTCGTTCGGTGAGCGAAGGCTTTGCGGCCTTCGACTTGGCTGTCGAGGCCGCTCGGCGACACGGCGAATCGCTGATGTTGGCAAAGATTCTGAACAATTACAGCGCGGCGGCAATTCAGGATGGCTCTTCCGACAAGGCGATTCTATATGCGAAAGCAGCGTTAGAGCGCTTTCGATTGGCTGAATCGTCGGTTCCGTTTGGCTTGGTAACCCTCGCCGAGGCCTTGTATACGGCCGGAAAATTACGAGAAGCTGCAGCTACTCTGCACGAGTTTCACGCGATTCAACAATCGGATTCGTCGACCGAACAGGCCGTGCATCAGGACGAGATAATTTCCGTTGCAACGATCGGCGTCCAGGTCGGTCTCTTATTGTCGGATACGACATTGATACGCGCAAACCGAGCGACGACGCTGATCGATCTTGCGTTTAGCCGAAATGCGGCGAGACTGCTCGGGCCACTCGTGGAGGCCTTCTGCACGTTGTACGAATTCGAGGGCGATCGAGAGGCGCACGATCGCCTGCTGACAAGAGCGGCTACAACGCTACGATCGCTAGACCACAGCTTGTCGTTCGCCGCGCGTATTGCGCGCGTTGCCTCGCCCGAACTACTGCCTCGCTTCGCGGCCCTGGTTGCGCGCCAGTGTACTGCCAACTCGAACGTTATGCGCGGACACTACGACTTATTTGAAAGCTATGCTTCGTCACGGCGCCAAGCGTCGAAGCTCGCGCGCGAACTTGCTGCTCGCGCTGCGAGCTCGTTTGAGGAAAGCGAACGGCCGTTGTTACAAGCGCTGGCGGAAGAAGCCGCCGGCGACCCAGACCGAGCCAGCGAAATTCGCCGGCACCTCGGGGTGCGCACGGATGCCGCGCGCCCCCGATGGTTTGGAGAGCCAGTCAAGCAAAACTTGGGTGTCGCATTGACGACCCGGGAATCAGAGGTGGCGCGGCTCGTTGCGGCCGGCCGGACAAATAAAGAGGTGGCCGACGCGTTGCAGCTGAGCGAGCGAACCGTGCACCGGCACTGCGAATCGATATTTTCAAAGCTGGGGATCCGTTCCCGCTGGCAGGTCGGCGACGCACTGGAATTGGGCGAGGGCAGGTAAGCGGCTGGGTAATTTACGCATGACGCCGTTCCGGCGGCTCCTTTACTATTGCCTCGACTACCAGAGACGTTAGAGGAGCGAATTCACGTGCAACCTAGATTTTTCAAGACTTTTGCGGTCGTTGTCGCGGGCAGCGCGGTGCTGGCCGCTTGCAGCAGCGGTGCCGGCTCACAGGGCTTTTCCCCATCCGCGGCGCTCACGAGCGGTCACGGCTTCAGCCTTAAGCCGGGGGCGGTCGCGCAACCAGATCGAAGCCGCTCTTGGATGAAGCCTGACGTCGCCGGTGGAGCGCTTCTCTATGTTTCCGACGCCGAGACGTACGACGTGTACGTGTACTCATGGCCGAAACTCAAAGCCGCCGGCACGTTGACCGGCTTCAACGGTCCGTCCGGAGAGTGCTCGGATAAAAAAGGAAACGTCTGGATCGTTAACACCTACGATTCGAACCTGATCGAATACGCTCACGGCGGAACGACCCCGATCGCGACGCTGAACGATGCCGGCCAGTATCCATACAGTTGCGCCGTCGATAACGCTGGAGATCTCGCCGTCGGTAACATCGAATCGACGACCGGCGATGCCGGCAGCGTCACAGTGTACGCGGGCGGCACCGGCAGCGGCATCAACTATCCGGATGCCGGCGTCTATGTCAGCTTTGTCGGCTATAAACAGAATACGCTATACGTTGATGGCAGTAACGGCGGCTATTTCTCGCTGCAGTCGTTTAAGAAGGGCAAGTTTAAAACGGTCGCGGTTTCCGGTGCAACGATCAATGTTGCCGGCGGCGTCCAGCTCGCAAAAAATTCGTTGACGGTTGGCGACCAACTAACCGAGGGCGGAACACCAGCGATCTATCAGATGAGCGCGTCGGGTAAGATCACCGGAACTACGCTGCTCAACAGCGGCGCCTGTGGCCAATACGTAATCGACGGCAAACTGGTCGCGTGTCCGGACGCCTCGAAAAAGAACGTGCTGGTCTATGCCTATCCCGCCGGCGGAACCGCCACCCAAACGCTGAGCGGATCGTTTGCCGATCCGTTCGCAGCGGTCGTTAGCCGCTAGCGTTCAAGATCTGGGGAAGTGCTGGATCATCAAGGGACTTTGATCTGGCACTTCACCGGAGCAACGACGCATCTAAAGAGAATCAGTCCAGCACTTCGCCGGAACGCGATACGAGGCTAGGGGAGCCACGTCACCTTGGCTATTTGGGCCGAAGACGCGAACGTAATGAGGGGTGTCCGATCCGGTGCCACCTTGAGGACCGTCAAACACGTAGAGCCGCCCAGCGATGTCGATAGCGAGCGACTGCGGTGCCACGAGCTCGGTCGCCGGCCCCTCGATCCTTGCCGTCGGCGCGACGTTACCCGCGGTGCCGTGCGCGAATGCTAACACATTGCTCGATTCAGAATTCGCAACGTATAGCGTTCCGTCTCGTCCCACCGCTAAACCGGTCGGGTGATTTAGCTGTGTACGAGGGCCTCGCAATATCGACTCTCTTCCGGAACGATCCACGATGAGAACGGCGTCGTTAAACGTCGATGTAAAATAAGAGTGGCCGGCCCCGTCGGTAGCAAATGCGCTTAAATTCCGTCCGAACGGCGTCCGAAAATGGACGTTTTCGAATCCGGTCGCCGCATGTACATCGAGCGGTAAGAGCGTAACCACCCCAGCGGTCGACGCCGTATAGATGCGGCCGGATCGATCCGACGATATAAAGTCCGGGTCGTGAAGGTCCATAGTTCCGGAACCGTTTGAAGTGATCGTTTTACCAATATTAGCGATCTTATATGAGACAGGGACGCCGAACTCATTGGCGATGATTAGGCGGCCGCCTCCGAACGCGACATCCCAACCCCTGGCCGGGAGATCCTGCGCGGTGGGCCACGCTTGCAACGGGCGGTCTGCGGCGTGTCGGAATATAGCTACGCCGTCCGAACCGAGAATGGCGACGTCACCGCCTTCTGCGGCAGCCATGCGATGGGCATTTGAAAGCGACGTAATCGGATCGCGTACGACCAGCGGCGCAGCGTCGTCGCGCTGGTGCGGGCCGAAGACGAGCAATTCGCTTGCGGCGTCCCATAGATTCGAGTCCTTTTGCAGTACTAAAATGTTTCCGGCGCGGTTGACGGTTAGCGAATTGACGAATCGGAGAGCCGTTTGCGGCCCTTGAAGGCGTCGGACGAGGTGCGGCTGGGGTTCGCTGAGATCGAAAAAGGCAAGGGTCGAAGTTCCAATTCGGCCCGTCCCATCCGATGCCGCGATAATCAATTCGTTGCGTGAACCAAATGTGATGTCATCGAACTGCCTGAAGCCGTAATCGCTGCCGACGATCGTTCTCGTGGGCGCTACGTTCCCATGGGCTCCCGCGGCGTAGCAACGCACCGATGCCGCGTCCTGAACTATGCACAACATTCCGCTCGAACCGACAGCGCTTCCAATCGGGCCACTCAAGCCCGTTTTTGAACCGGTGATATACGGAGTAAGCTTTGCAGGCGCAGAAAGCGTCGCACGGCTGACGATCGGGCGTTTCTGATCTACAGAATAGATGTATGTGCCGTTGGACGTAATCCAAGTTTCATTCGACGTTGTTTGGGCAGAACTCGAGACACCGAGGGCGGCATGGGGTCCGATGACTGTCGCAATGCCTGTGGCAAGATCGATGCGATAGACGAGATTGGGATGTCCGGCTGTGTTCTCCAAAAGAAACAACCAACGTCCGTCGCTCGAAAGAATGTAGTCTTGGGAAGATGAACGATGTTCTTCGCCACTTAGCATATTCGGCAGCTGCGAAATGGAGCGAACGATGTTTGAATTCGGGCTCATAAAGCCGGTTTCGGTACGGACGACGATCTTGCCAGAACCGTCAACCGTCAATCCAGGGTCATTACAGGTTACCGAACATCCGGTCAGCACATAAAAGAGCGCTAACGCGAGTGTGACTACAAGCCGGTGCGCAAGCAAAACGGATGGCTCCCTTCGACTGGCCACGGCCCAAAGTCGATCTGATGAAAGCCGGGGCGAACGTTGACGAAAAGTAACGCTATCGATTGGCCATCCGCTCCTTCGATGACCGCGCGCTGCTCCGAAGCGCGGTCGAGGGTGGCTGAAAAAACATCGCCGGCGAAGAACGTCGGGCGGTCGCTAAGGAGTCGCTCGATCGTCGCGCGCATGCGAAACATAATCCAGTTAGGCCCAACGAGGGCAGCCTCAAAGTCAGCATCGTCCCCGCCATCGACGATTAGTCCTAGTGGCTGGGGGCACGGTTTCCGGCCGGGAGCGTTCGGCCTCGCGATCGCAACAAACGGTTGGACACCCGCCATGTCGGTCTTTTTATCGTAGCCATCGATTGCGCATTCGACCGAGGCTATATAGCTCGAATCGAAAAGCCCAGCGATCGGAAGAATGGGAGCGTCGAAGCCCCACGCTTCTATGAGTTCGTCGGCCAGCCACTGCTTTTGCTTATCGAAGAAGCGCAGTCGTAGATGGACGTATTCAGCATCGTCCGGTTGATCTACGGTAAAGCGAACGCGCCCGACGCCTTCCTCGAGCGTACACGTCTTGATCGCCGGGACAGCTGGGGCGCCGGCTTGGGCACGCAAAGGTGCCAACGCAGAAAGACAAGCGCTGATCGAGACGATAAGAAGCAGGCGTAACACGAATCGGCGCACTCCGGCGTTCGTAAGCGGCAGAGCGCGCCATTTCCTCTTGACCAGCTTGACCAGCCGAGGCTAGGCTGTGGTTTGATCGAGTTCGTTCAAGGTGTTAACTTCCTCCCAGGAAAGCGGTCAGTGCATCCATGGTAACGGCGGGCTGTTCTTCCATGAGCCAATGGCCGGCGTTGGGAACGACGATGACTTTGGCATTGGTCGCTACGAGCGTTACTTGACGTCCTAGTGCGGTGCCGAGCGACTTCTCTCCGCCGATCGAAAGCACGGGCATCTGCAATTGCGTTTGTGCGAGTTTGGTAAAATCGACAGCGGTGTTCTGAAACGATGCGAAATACGCGAAGCCGGCAGCCATGCGCCCTGGGCGGGCGTAGGCGGCCGTATAGGCCGCGCGATCGGCCTGCGAAATTGAATGGTTCGGATTAGCCGCGAAGTCGTTCCAGAAGTGCTCGAAGTAGATGCGCTCGCGACCGTGCACCAGCGCGACCGGTGTCGGACCGTAAAAGCGGAAATGCCAGGACGCTGGGTCGTTGTAGATCGGCTCCCAACCAGGAACGCCCGGCAAAAACGCGTCCATCAGCGCGAGCCGCCGCACTTCGCTTGGATACTTAGCGGCGTATGCGTACGCGACCATCAGGCCGATGTCATGCCCGACGACCGCGACGCTACTGAACCCGAGCGCGTGCACGGCGTCGCGCACGCGGACCGCCGACGTCGTCATGTCGAGCCCGGAAGCCGGAATAGACGAATTCCCAATGCCGGGAAGATCCGGAGCGATAACCGTGTAGTGCGCGGCTAAGCGTTGGGCGAGCGGTTTCCACATACGCGAGTCTTCCGCGTATCCGTGAAGAAGAACGACGGCCGGCCCGTGGCCCCCAACGGTTGCGCTGATCGTACAACCATCGACCGATACCGATGTGGTGTGAAATTGCGGACCGAAATTAACCGGATAGGCCAAGCTTGTCGCGGTGGTCGCGGCGAGCAGTGCTAGAAGCAGCGGAATACGAACGAGCATGAACTATTCTCCTTGAAGCATCGTGTCGAGGACGATCTTGCCGCGCGGATGATCGACGGTACCGGCGAGCATCTCGTGCGCCCTTCGTGCGGATGAAAGCGGTAACACCACGCCCAGATCGGTTTTAAGGATGCCGTCGTCGATGAGGCCTGCGACTCGCTCCAGCTCTGCGCGCGGAACATCGACGATAAAAAAAGCGACGCGCACGTCGTGCTTGCGCGCCTCGGCTTCCGACGGTTGCGAGACGCTCGAGACCAGAATGCCTCCGGCCTTGAGAACGCCGAAGGCGCGCGTTTGCGTGTCGCCGCCGGTGGTATCGATGACGACGTCGACATCGGCCACGGATTCTTCGAATCGTTGGGTTTGAAAGTCGATCGTAGCGGCGGCACCGCGGCTTTTCATATACGGCGCGTCTTGGCCCGAGCCGACCGCCGTCACGCGCGCGCCGGCCCAGGCGGCCAGTTGCACCGCGTACGCCCCAACATTGCCCGCGCCGCCGATCACGAGTACCGATTGTCCGGCGGTGAGATGTGCATGCTCGAAGAGCATCTTCCAAGCGGTGACTGCGACGACCGGAACGGAAGCCGCCTCGGCGAATCCGAGCGACTTCGGTTTGCGTGCGAGCGACCGGAGTTCGGCTACGGCATACTGCGCGTAGCCGCCGGTGAACGCCGCGTTGGTGACTCCAAATACCTCGTCGCCGACCGCGATGCTCGTCGCGTCGTCACCGCGGACGCGCTCGACGATGCCCGCGATGTCGGAACCGGGAGTGAGCGGTAACGCCTGAGACAACCCGCTGTTGCCGGATCGAACCAGGGCATCCCACGGCCCGACGCCCGCAGCGTGCACGCGAACGAGTGCCTCGCCGGGCTGTGGCTCTGGAACCGGTGTCTGCTCGACGTGTAGTTCTTCTGGTCCTCCGAACCGGTGTACTCGAATAGCGATCATGCAGCTAGCATACCTAAACGAAGGCGATTCGGCGAGCGACGGGGTCGAAGCACTGTAGGCGATCCCACGAGAGAAGCTACATCTCGCACCGTGTCGTTTAAGGTCACAGTGCCAGTTTCGTCACCGGCGCGACCGGGTTCATCGGCTCGGCCGTCGTTCGAGAACTGTTAGATGCCGGACACACCGTTCTTGGCTTGGCCCGTTTCGGATTCGTCAGCCGCTGCTCTGCGCGCAGCCGGCGCTGACGTGCATCGCGGCTCGCTGGACGATCTGGACGGCCTTCGCGCCGCGGCAGCATCGAGCGACGGCGTGATTCACACCGCATTCATCCACGATTTTTCTAGGTTTGCAGAAAACTGTGAAAAGGACCGCCTCGCCATTGCAGCGCTGGCCGATGCGTTGGTTGGATCCGATCGACTGTTGCTCGTGACATCCGGAACGGCGCTGCTCGAGTCGGGACGTGTCGCAATCGAAGATAACCTGCCTGCTGAGGCTTCGGCCAATCCTCGCATCGCTTCCGAACTCGCCGCCGACGCGGCGACCGCGGCCGGCGTCCGCGTTGCGATCGTGCGTTTGCCGCCGAGCGTTCACGGCGAAGGCGATCGTGCTTTCGTTCCACTTCTGATCCAGCGAGCGCGCCAAAGTGGGTTTTCGGCATACATTAGTGATGGATCCAATCGGTGGCCGGCTGTGCATCGCCTCGATGCGGCGCATCTGTATCGTTTGGCGTTTGAAAAAGGCACCGGCCGCGTGCGCTATCACGCGGTAGCAGAAGAAGGTGTTGCGTTCAGGAGTATCGCCGAAGGCATCGCGCGCGGCCTCGATGTGCCGGCCGTTTCGAAATCTCCCGACGAGGCCGCCGAGCATTTCGGGTGGTTCGCGCATTTTGCCGCAATAGATGTTCCGGCTCGCAGCGAACAAACGCGCGCGACGCTCGGCTGGGTGCCGTCGCAGGCGACGTTGTTAGACGACCTCAATCGCGGCGGCTACTTCAAACCCGAGGCGACCACCTCGATGATCGGCTAAACGAACGGGGCGCGCCGACAGGTGCGCCCACTCGGTGCTGCCAACGACGCGTGCGTGCTGCACCACGATCACGACGCGCAGTGTTCCGGATGCGCGACCATCCTTCCACTATTAGCGGCCAACGCGCCGGCCACCGTTCTTTCAAAGCCGGAACGGCAACCGTCCATCGACGTGCTCGCAGAGCTCGACGGCGCCGATACGACTGTCTACGTCGCGCGCAAAATCGTCACGATGGAGCCGGGCGATGCGGCAACCGCGGTTGCGGTTCGCGACTCGCGTATCGCGGCCGTCGGCACGCTCGAATCGGTTACGCAAGACCTTGAAATAGGAACGTTCGTCGTCGACCGGCGCTACCAAGGCGACGTGATCGTTCCGGGACTAATCGAGCAGCACGTACATCCGCTGTTGGGTGCGCTATCGTTTGCCTGCACGATTATCGCGATCGAGGATTGGGACGTCCCCGAACGCTTCTCTGCGGCCGCCAACGATAACGCCGAATACGTCGCTCGTCTCTCCGAAGCGATCGATGAAATGGCGGCGATGCCGCCCGACGAGACGCTCTTTACGTGGGGCTACCACCAATATTTTCACGGCCAAGTACGACGTGCGCACTTGGATGCGCTCAGCCCAGAGCGGCCGGTTGTCGTTTGGCACCGATCCTGCCACGAGCTCATTCTCAACAGCGCTGCCATTGCCAAATACGGCATCACCGGCGATGCGTTATCGGGTAAGGGCTTAGCGAGCGAACAGGCAGACCTGGTGCAAGGACATTTCTACGAAAACGGTTTGAAGCTCGTACTCGCGCCGGTGGGTAAAGATCTGTTGTCGCCGGCTCGTATCGAGGCCGGGGTGCGGCGCTTCACGCAATACGTTCGCTCGAAGGGAATCACGACTATTTGCGAGCCGGGCACGCAATTAACGCGACCGATCCAAGCATTTTGGGAGAAGAGTCTGGGCGGCGATGTCGGTTTCCGAACGTATCTCATTCCAGACGGTCGCGGATTGTACGAACAGCACAAGTCCGATCTCGGAGGGCTCATTCCCGCAACCGAATCGCACCTCGCCTGGGGAAGCGGCAACGTTTCGTGGCTGCCGAAACAAATCAAATTGTTTTGCGATGGAGCGATATTCTCGCTGCTCATGCAAGTGAAGCAGCCCTACCTCGATGGGCACGAAGGCGAGTGGATCCTCGCACCGGTCGATTACGCGGCCGCCTTTACGGCGTATTGGAATGCGGGCTATCACATCCATACGCATGTGAACGGCGATGCCGGCCTGCAGGTCGTTATCGACACGCTGGCTGCGGCGCAGCAGGCTAATCCTCGGGAAGATCACCGATTTACGGTGGTGCATTTCGCCGTCTCGCAGGACGAACAAGTGCGCCGGCTGAGAGAGCTTGGAGCGATCGTCAGCGCCAACCCGTATTATCCGTGCGCGTTGGCCGACAAGTATTCGCAAATGGGTCTTGGCCCCGAACGCGCTAATAGCATGGCACGCCTTGGCACGGCCGTGCGCGAAAACGTGAGCATCTCGCTGCATTCGGATATGCCGATGGCGCCCGCCGACCCGCTCTTTTTAATGTGGTGCGCGGTCAATCGCATCACGCCGTCCGGACGCACGGCCGATCCGGATCAGCGCATCACTGCCGAGCAGGCATTACGCGCCGTCACAATCGACGCCGCGTATTCGATCGAACGAGAGAATGACGTCGGCAGCATCAAGGCCGGAAAAATCGCCGATCTCACGGTGTTGAGCGACGATCCGCTCGGCGTCGATCCTCGCGAACTCCGCAACCTGCGCGTCGTCGGAACGATCTTTGCCGGCCGTCGCGTTGCATTCGATTCTTCAAGTTCCGAGCCGGGTGCCGCCGCAGCGTTGCATGCCGGCGGAACGACGGTCGCAAAAGACGTTTTGCATTCGCCCACCGGGTAGTCGCGCGACAATCGCCCGATCGATCCCGGAGGTGTATCATGGCTAACGAATATCATCACGAAAGCGACAGGTTTCGAGCCAAGTAGCAAGCGTAAGCGCAGTCTGGCCGTTTCAACGGCGCTGGCCGCGGGCAGTACTTTTCGCGAACGAAAGGATGCGTCGTGATCGCTGAAATCGCAATCGTGCGACCCCTCGCATGTGCCGGTCGGCGACTCGCTAAAATCCGCGGAGACAAAGCATCCCAATTGCAAGGTGGCGGAGGATAGCACCGGGGCGTCGGTATTGGCCGGCGATCTGCCCGGCGGCGTTTGGGTGCGCTAGCGGATCGTTAACGATCGCGTCGCCGCGCCGACCCTGCAGGAGACTCGTTCGCGAATGCTATCCTCGACATGCAGAGCGGCGAATCGACCGTTTACACGTGGTCTGCCCAGCGACAAACGCCGAGCGAGATTCTTACTTCGATATTACGTCGTACTTTGGGAAGTACTGACCGCCCCGTCGTCGGGAACGTATAAGCGTTCGTGGTCGGGCGATTTTTCGATCGCCTCTCGGAAACCCGCCGAGAGAAACGGCCGCTCGGCGATGAGGTAGAAGCAATACGCCAGGGCCGGGACCAGAACGATCGTCGCGCCCCACGCGATTGCGCTGATGGTGACGCCGGCGTTGATGTGTTGTAGGGCGGCCCCTACGAGCGCGACGAGCGGCCCGTGAACGAGGTATAGACTGTACGAAAATGTGCCGAGTATTACGATCGGTCGCAGCGATAAGAAACGCGCCGTCCACGTGAGCTTTTCTCCATCGGAGGTGACGAACATGAGCGAAATCGCCGCACCGACGATCAGATCGGCCGGCCAGAGATTGCTGTCGGGCGTTCCCTCGCCCGAACGCGTGATCGCGACCAGGGCGAGGGCTGCAGCCAGCAGCGCCAACAATCGCCAAAAGGGTGCTCTCGCGGGTTTGTTCGCCGTGATGTGCGCGGCGACGACGCCCATACCGAACAGTCCCATCAGCCACCATATCGTGTAATCGAATCGTCCGTGGAAGAGGAAATGCGGTAACAAGCCGATGACGAGCGCGACGGCGAGCTGTGCCCACGGACCGAAGCGTTTCCATACCGGAATCAGCAATAGCGCAAAAAACACATAAATCTGACACTCCAGCGCGATGCTCCACATCGGGCCGTTCAGATATTCGGCAAGCGGCAAAATCCAGTTATGAATCAGCGCGAGATGTGCGATAACTGCAACGGCGATATGCTTAGCATTCGGATGCCTGCCGAGCAATATCGCCATTAAGCAGAACGGAATGATCGATAAAAACAAGGCGAGCACATAGGCCGGCATGAGCCGGCGGATACGCCGCTTGGCGAATCGACCGGGGCTGAATGGCGACTGCAGACGTTGCGCGACGGGGAGACCGAGAACGTAGCCCGAGATAACGATGAACACCGACACCGCGAAGTGACCGAATTGCAGCCACGGCAGCGTGAACGGCAGCAAGCCCGGCAGCGTTGCGCCGGCGTGCAAAATGCCGTATTGCCAAGCGTGATACAGAAAAACGTACATGGCGGCCACGCCGCGCAGACCTTCGACGTGCGGATAATAGGTGCGAGCGGCCGAGCCCTTGGGTGGACGCGTGACGGCTTCCATTACGTAAATATCCTACTGAGCGGGCGGAGTGCAGGCCGCAGGGCTTCGCCTACAACGGGTATGGTGGTGGCAACGTTCGGTGCGCCCGAACATGCCGAGATGGCGCCCGATAAAACGATGACGCACGACGCGGCTAAGCGGCGTTGGACAGGTACCATGAACTCCTCGGCAACACTCGATGTAAGTGGCTTACTCTGACTTTGGGTAGAGCCGCACCAAACCTCTCGCTTGCTTGTTTTACCACGCTTGCCTTACCAACCTGACCTGGAGGGCAACCCTTTAACGCCATCGAGCGCGCGGCTTTCACCGCGCGCTCGTTTCGTCTATAGGTTGTCGTACTGCGTCGGCTGTTCCTGATACGTCGCCGGCTGCTCTTGATAGGTCGATGGCGGTGTCATTTCGTAGGGTGGGACTTGCATAATTGGCGACTGCACGAACTGTCCGGGCGGTCCACCCGGAGTCGGCGACGGCACGGGCGACGGTCCCGGCGAGACGCTCTGTCCGCGTACCAATGCGCCGCCGAGATCGACGTTTTGTGCGCTGACGTTGACATCGACGCCGCCGTTCTTGGTGGAAAGCGTCGTCGAAATCTGACCTCCCATCGCGTTGCGCGAGTTGACGCTTAGTGCGCCGTTGGGCTTACATGTGACGGTCGTGCCCGAGCCAAGCTGCAGCGTTTGACCGGGCGCGATCGGAACATTTTCGCCGTTTCTAACGATTGACGCTTTGCCGTCGCCGTTCAGGCCGATCGTCGTGCGTCCGCCGTCGAGCGTAATTTGCGCCGATTGATTGCGCGAGACGCCACGTGCATTCGTGTTTGTTACCTGCGTCGAAAGGCGATAACCACCCGGAATGGAGTTCGATTGCAGCAGATTGGGATGCGACTGCATGCTGTTCCATTTCGAGCCGTTAAACGACAGGTGCGGGTCGCCGTCGTCGCTGCCTTGCGCGGACGCGAAGTATTGTTCGTCGCCGTTGGGAGGACAGTTCGATCCGGACGGATTCCCGCCGTAGGGAGCACATTGTCCCGTGCCGGGCAGCGCTGACGAGCTTCCCCCCATCATCTGCTGCAGCATCTGCATGAGTTGGGCGAGCATCCCGGACAATGGGCTGAGCATCGATGCTTGATCGAGGCTCGAATTGGCCGCCGGCTGCTGTGGCGACAACGAAATGGCGTCGCTTGGCGCGGCCGTCCCGGCCCCTTGCTCGAGCGCCATCGCCCCGTCTTGGCCTGCCCCGTACGGCGGCAATGCAGTCTGCGCTAACCCGGCTTCGAGCGATTGTATGGTCATCCAAAAACCTCCGTCTACTAGTCGTGCGGCATTCACGACGCGGCGCTGGGTCGACAAGGGTGCGGGTGCCATGCGTCAAAGCGCAAGCCGTCATGAGCGACGCAACCATCTCCGGGATTTCCGACCTCGCCGCGCGACTCGAAGCGCTCAAGGAGCGTCTTTGACCACGCATCCAAGCGGCGTGCGCTTTTAGAAGGCGAGGCGCGATCGCAGGGCGATCGCTTTTGGGACGATCCCGAAGCGGCGCAACGAACGATGAAAGCGCTGGCCGAGCTTCGCCAAGTAACCACCGTGGTCGAGCGCGCGGACACCGCTTTGCACGACGCGCGCGAAATGCTCGAGCTGTTCGCCGGCGATCCGCAGGGGCTGGCAGAAGCAGAAGCTGCCGCACAAACGGCGCGAGCGTCGATCGAGCGACTCGAGATGACCGCCAATTTTACCGGCGAGTTCGACACGCATAATGCGATCCTCAGCATTTTCGCGGGCGCGGGCGGTGTCGATGCGGCCGACTGGACGCAAATGCTTACTCGGATGTATCTGCGATGGGCCGAATCGCACGACATGGAAACGCAGATCGTCGAGCAATCCGAGGGTGAGGAAGCCGGATTGAAATCGATCACGTTTTTCGTTCGCGGTCCGCATGCCTACGGAATGCTCGAAGGCGAACGCGGCGTTCATCGTTTGGTTCGGCTGTCGCCGTTCGACGCAGCGCATCGCCGCCATACGTCGTTCGCCGCAGTCGACGTGTTGCCGGAGATCGAAGCCGGCGAAGCGGCTGCGGTCGAAATCAAGCCTGACGACATTCGTGTGGAGACCTTTAAGTCGGGCGGGGCCGGCGGCCAGTACGTCAACAAGACCGAATCCGCGGTGCGCATCATTCACGAACCGAGCGGCTTCATCGTCGGGTCGCAACAAGAGCGCTCGCAAGCACAAAATCGCGAGGTAGCTATGGGCTTGCTACGCGCCAAGCTGGCGGTGCGAGCGGCCGAAGAGCGCGACCGCCGTCTCGACGACATCCGCGGAGAGCGGCAAGCCAACGAGTGGGGTTCGCAGATTCGCTCGTACGTGTTACAGCCGTATCAGTTGGTGAAAGACCACCGGACGGACGCGTCGGTTGGCGACGCGCAACGCGTGCTCGATGGCGATATCGACCCGTTCGTGTGGCCGTATTTGCAACGGCGCCGCTCGCGCGCACCGGCGTAAGGGGTTTCGTGCGCGATCGCTTCGTCTGGATCGGCACCGCGACGTACGCCGCGCTGTTTACGTTGCTCGGCGCGATCAAGTACGGCGCCCATCGAAACCTCGTCGACTTCGGACTCTTCTCGCAAACGGTCGCCTCTGCGTTCGGATGCTTTTGCAACCCGATCGAAGGGAGTCATTGGGCGTTCCATTTTTCGCCGATCCTGTATTTTCCAGCGTTGGGGCTGCTGTTTTTTCGATCGCCGATGCTCCTCGTCGCGTTGCAGGCGATCGCCGGAGCGCTCTGCGCCGCGCCCGTCTATGCGATCGTCCTGCGGCGCACCGACCGCCGGATCGCGCGCTTTGCAGCGGTCGTCGTATGGTTGTATCCGCCACTGGCGGGTCTGACGTTCGGAGACTTTCACGAAAACGGCTTTGCGCCGGCCGCGGTGTTGTGGACTGCCTACGCCTTCGACGCCGGATATCTCGCGCTCGCGGCCGTTTGTGCGGCGATCGTGTTGATGGTCAAAGAAGATCAAGCGATTTTTCTCGGTATCGCGGCCGCCGGAAGTGCGTTTGCGTATCGTCACGATCCGAAAAGACGCACGCTGGCGATCGCGACTGCGATTCTCTGTGCGCTCGTTCTTATCGCGTTTTTCTGGCTCATCCAACCGCATGCTGCGGCCGTGCACGCATGGCAGCCCAATCGGTTTTACGCCTGGACGTGGGGCGACGCAACCCGGCTCTTTGGCCTCGACGGCTTGGCGCGTCTGTGGTTTGCGATCGCGATCCTCGCGCCGCTCGCGTTCGTGCCACTTCGTTCGCGCGTTACGTGGCTGGCCGCGGCACCGTTGGCAGAAGTGCTTTTGTCGCGAATGAACACGACGTTTACGCTCGGGACGCACTACACCGGCGCCTGGGCGGGATATCTATTGGTAGGTTTCGCTGCGGCGTTGGGCACAATGCGCGATGCAACCGCCCGTCGTGCGTTGTGGTGGGCTGTCGCGCTCGCGGCGGTCGAACTCGTCGCGGCCAATCCGATGCATCCCGGTATCAACCTTCGCGCGCGCCAGGCGCGCGACGTCGCGCTGGACGCCGCACTCGCAAATCTTCCGCGCTACGCAAGCGTCGCCACGCAGGAAGAGGCATATACGCACCTCGCGCTCGACGATCCGCTGGCGCGCTTACTTCCGGAACGCAGCGATATCGATGCCCAGGCATGCTTCGTGTTGGTCGATCGCAATTTTCCCGATTCCGCTCGTCTGCAAGAATATGGCGATACATTAGCGTCGCTCGTGCGCGCCGGCACCTACGTACCGATCTCGTTCGACGCAGGGATCGAACTGTATCGACGCGTCAGCGCTTGCCGGTGAGGAGCTCGCCTAACGATCGCGTGGCGGCTTCCGGCCAGCCCGCGCCGGCACGTACGATGCGGTACGGGGATGCCCACGGCCGCCATCGCGCCGTCTGCAGCTCGAACTGCCGGTCATCCGGAAAAATCGCGACAACCGGCGTGCCGGCCGTCCCGGCGACGTGCAACGCGCCCGAATCCGGCGCGATTACCGCTCGCGCCCGGCCGATCGCCGCCTTCCACGGCGCCGTACGCTCGAAGCGCACGACATGCGCACCGCTGAGTTGTTCGAAACGCTCGACGTAATCGTGCTCGCGCGCCGACGCAATCGCCAGGATCGATTCCGTGCGGCCGGCTTCGCGGAACGCTGCGACGACGGCATCGAGCGGCATGCCCAATCGCTCCCACTTGTCGGTCACCTGAAACGCCACGCGTGGATCGGGCGGCTCGTTTTCGTCGAGAACGAGCGGGCGAAGCCGTTCGATACTCGTCGTTGGCGAGGTTTCCGCCATCAATCCGCGACCGAGTTCGAATAACACTTGGCATTCGTGCAAAGCGCGCGAGTCGGTACCCGCCGGACGATAGATCGTTTGCGTCATGGCGCCGCGCACCCACAACGTTTTGAACGGTTTGCCCCAGCCGTTTTCGAAACCGATCCGTTGCGAAATGCGAGCCGCACGTGCTAAGCGATATCCGCTCGGATCCTCGGTAGCGACGAGCGCGTGCGTGTAACCACGCGAGGCGAGTTCGGCGGCCAGCACGTGCATCGCCGAGTCGTCCTCAGGCTGCGACGAGCGCAATTGCCACGAGGCGACATCAACGCGGCGCACGGCAGTCCGCGAAAAGATTTCTGCGTTCTCGGGCCGGAGCACGATGTCGGCCGGAACGCCCGACGCAGCCAGCGCCGCCAGTAGCGGCGAGAGCGCGAGCGCGTCACCGATTCCGTCGAGGCGGATGACCAGCACCGAGGGTGAAGTCTCCGGCATGCTGCCAGACTCCGACCGCCGTACGCGCACGGCCTGCTTCTCGAGGTGATCGCCCGAGAGGACGTCGTGACGTTGTGCGACGTCGACGGCTTCGAGTCGGTGCGCGTGTTGGGACGGGTGCGTGCGCAGGCGTCTCGACCGCGCAACCGTTTGCGTTCGACGTTTCGCAGCCTCGGTATGCTGATCGGCTTAGCCGCCGGCGAATTTCTTAGCGACGCCGAACACCTGCGTGCAGAAGCGCTCGAAGCGTTGCGAAAAGAAGCCTCCGGGCTTGGTGCGAACGCCGTGTTGCGAGTAGAATTCGATGTTTCCGAAGGAAGCGATGGGTCGTGTTTAGTCGCGGTCAGCGGCGATGCCGTACGTTTGGACGAGGCAGCATCGGAACCACAGGCGCGCCCGGCGTGAGCGAAGTCGAGCGCGAACGCAAGCGTGCGGCGCTGGCCGTGCAAAGCGCCGTCGCAGCGGCCTGCCGGCGCTGCACGATCGGCTACGAGCGCACCCACAACGTCTATGGCGAGGGCGATCCGGCGGCGCGCTTGATGGTCGTCGGAGAGGGTCCGGGCGAAACCGAAGACGCGCTCGGACGTCCGTTCGTAGGTGCGGCCGGAAAGTTACTCGACCGCATGCTGGCTGCGATCGATCTACCGCGAGAGAGCGTGTACATTTGCAACACCGTTAAGTGCCGGCCGACGCTGCCTGGCCCGCGGGGGCCAAAGAATCGCGCTCCGGAGCCGCAAGAGATGGTCAACTGCCGGCCGTTCTTAGACGAACAAATTGCGATCGTCGCGCCCACCGTCATCCTCGCGCTCGGCGCGCCGGCCGCAAAGTCGTTTCTCGGCAACGACTTTCAGATTACCAAGATGCGCGGGCGATGGTATCCGGGGCCCGCAGGATCGGCCTTGATGGTATCGTTTCATCCGGCTTACGTACTGCGCCAAACCGGCGGTCAGATCGATGCCGTGAAACGGCTCGTATGGGACGATTTGAAGGCCGTTCGTGCCAAGTTGGACGAGCCGGAGACGGCCGCGAACGGCGAGCGGCAAACGCCGCTGTTCGGCGACTAAATCGCCGAGTGCCCGGTCGCCCGAACGCACGGCGCGCCCTATGCTACAATGGGGCGTGCTCCGCAAACCCCTCGAAATTTGGATGGAAGATCTCGCTTCGCGTGCCGACTTTTCCGGCATCGATGCGTTCGCCACGGCATTCGACTTAAAGCGCTATCGCCTCGAACAACTGTACCGTGCGGGGGTCAAAGAGCTCGTTGAGGATCCATCCGACGTAACGACGCTGCCGAAGGCGTTGCGGAGCGGGCTAGCCGACCGCGGGGTGACGTTCTCGTCGGTACGGTTGGTAACCGAACAACGTTCGGCCGACAAGCAGACGACGAAGGTCGTTCTAGCGTTACGCGACGGAAAAGAAGTCGAGGCCGTGCTGATGGAGCATATCGGCGGCCGGACGACGGTATGTATTTCGTCGCAAGCCGGTTGCGCGTTTGCGTGCGCGTTTTGTTCGACCGGACAAGCCGGCTTCAGCCGTCATTTGACGCCGGTAGAAATTATCGACCAGGTGCTGTTTTTCGCGCGCGAACTGCGAACGCGCGACAAGCGCGTCACCAACGTCGTATTCATGGGCATGGGCGAACCGTTCCATAACTACGACTCGGTGATGGACGCAATTGCGATCCTCAACGATCCGAACGGTGTCGGACTCGGCCACCGCCACATTACGGTGTCGACCGTCGGCGTCGTCGACAAGATCGATCGTTTCGCCGAAGAAGGCAGCCAAGTAAATCTGGCGATTTCGCTGCACGCACCGACGGACGAGTTGCGCACGGCGATCATGCCGGTCAATCGCCGGTTTCCTCTG
Organism: Candidatus Tumulicola sp.; assembly: GCA_036490475.1. Lineage (NCBI taxonomy): Bacteria > Bacillati > Vulcanimicrobiota > Vulcanimicrobiia > Vulcanimicrobiales > Vulcanimicrobiaceae > Candidatus Tumulicola > Candidatus Tumulicola sp. Next base: position 781,588 of record DASXDT010000005.1, on the reverse strand, counting down.
ACAGAACTGATGGCGGCCTGCGAACGATACGCGGCTAGAACCAAACGCAAGATGTTTTTCGAGTACGTGATGCTGGAAGGCTACAACGACAGCGACGAAACCGCACGCGCGTTGGCGCGCCTGATGCGCGGCCACCTCTATCACGTCAATTTAATACCGTACAATTCTACGCCCGATGCGCCCTTCGCGGGGACTCCCGACGCACGCATTTGGGAATTTGCGGCGATTTTGCAAAAAGCCGGCGTTCCGGTGACCGTGCGTTATAACATGGGGCGCGATATCGCGGCGGCGTGCGGGCAACTTCGCGCGCGAACCCAGCCGCGTAGCGCAACTTCCGCCGCAGCATCGTGAACGTCCGGTGCCGCCGATTACGCTGCATGCAGCGTGAGGCACGCACGACGAAAAACGGAATTACGCCTGCCCGCTGAGAACTCGGGGCCAATGGAAACGGCGACCCAGAGGCGCCGCCCGACGATGGAAGAGATCACGGCGCTCGCGAAACGGCGTGGCTTTATCTTTCAGTCGAGCGAGATCTATGGCGGCATTAACGGATTTTGGGACTACGGGCCGCTCGGCGCCGTCTTAAAACGCAACGTCAAAGACGCGTGGTGGCGCGACACGGTCGAGCTGCGCGACGACGTCGTTGCGTTCGACTCGTCAATCGTCATGCATCCGCTGGTGTGGAAGGCGTCCGGCCACGTCGACGCGTTTCACGATGTGTTCGTCGATTGCAAGGTGTGCAAGCACCGCTTTCGCGCAGATCATCTCGGCGACCGTACCTCGTGCCCGGATTGCGGAAGCAAAGACTCGTTCACCGAGCCACGCGCGTTCAACTTGATGATGCGCACGTTCGTGGGGCCGATGGAGGATAGCGCGTCGACCGCCTATCTGCGACCCGAAACGGCTCAGGGCATTTTCGTCAATTTCAAGAACGTTTATCAGGCCGCGCGGCGGCGGCCGCCGTTCGGCATCGCGCAGATCGGCAAATCGTTTCGCAACGAAATCACGCCCGCCAACTTTACCTTTCGCGTGCGCGAGTTCGAACAAGCCGAGCTCGAATATTTCGTCCCCGACGACGGCCACGACATGGAGGCGTTTCAGTCTTGGATCGACCGCCGCAAATCGTGGTATGCGAGTTATGGAATCGATCCCGATCGGTTGCGCTTCTACGAACTCACCGAAGCGGAACGACCGCACTATGCCAAGGCCGGCGTCGATGTCGAGTATTTGTTCCCATGGGGCTGGGGCGAGCTCGAGTCGATCGCGCATCGCGGAACGTACGATCTCGACGCGCACATGCGGCTGTCGGGCAAAGATCTCCAGTTCTTCGACGAGGCCTCTAAATCGCACTACACGCCGTCGTTGATCGAATGTTCTGCAGGCATGGATCGCACCGCACTCACGTTCTTGATCGACGCGTTCGAACGGGAGAAGGCAGTCGATCCGAACGGAAAAGAAACCGAACGGACCGTCTTGCGCTTTCATCCGGCGATCGCGCCGGTGCAAATCGCGGTCTTTTCGCTGGCGCGCAACAAACCCGAACTCGTCGAACGGGCACGTTCGATCGAGAGCGATCTGCGCCGCCGGCATCGTACCCAGTACGATGAAGGCAACATCGGCCAACTCTATCGGCGGCAAGACGAAATCGGAACGCCGTTTTGCGTAACGATCGATTACGAGACGCTCGATGACGGCAGCGTCACCGTGCGGTCTCGCGATTCGATGGCGCAAGAACGCGTCGCCGGCGACGCCTTGAACGCGTTGTTACGGGATCGGTTGGAGTCTCCGGCGTGATCGCCGGCGCTCCGAAATACGTTTACTTTTTCGACGAGGGCGACGGCGGCATGTCGGCGTTGCTGGGCGGGAAGGGATCGGGCTTAGCGGAGATGACCGGCGCCGGCTTGCCGGTGCCCTCGGGCTTCACGATTACGACGCAGGCGTGTCTCCGCTACGGCGAATTGGATCGTTCGTTTCCGCCCGGGTTAGACGAGCAGATCGCGATGGCGGTGGCCGAATTGCAACGGCGCACCGGCAAGGAACTGGGTTCGGTAGAACGGCCCCTGTTGGTCTCGGTGCGCAGCGGCGCGGCAATCTCGATGCCCGGCATGATGGACACCGTACTGAATTTGGGGCTGAACGACGAGACGGTCGAAGCGCTCGCGCGGCTCACGGACAACGAACGTTTCGCGTGGGATGCATACCGGCGTTTCGTCGCGATGTTCGGCGATATCGTACTAGGCGTCGACCGCGAGCGGTTTTCCGATGCACTGGATGCGGAGAAACGGACGTTGGGCATCGAGCGCGATCCAGATGTCGATGCCGAAACGTGGAAACGTCTGGTCGGACAATTTAAAGCCATAATTCGTGAAGTGGCCGGCCGCGAGTTCCCGCAGGACGCACGCGAACAGCTGCGCTTGGCGGTCGCGGCGGTGTTCGATTCGTGGGACTCGCGTCGCGCGATCGATTATCGCCGCTATCATAAAATTCCCGACGACCTTGGAACCGCCGTCACCGTGATGGAGATGGTGTTCGGCAACATGGGCGACGATTCGGGAACCGGCGTGGCATTCACGCGCGATCCGAACACGGGTGAAAAAGTGTTGTTCGGCGAGTACCTGCGCAACGCGCAGGGCGAAGACGTGGTCGCCGGAATTCGCACGCCCGAACGCATCGTCGACTTAGCCGATTCCCAACCCGGTGTCTTCGCACAGTTCCGCGAGATCGCCGAACGGCTCGAAAGCCACTACGGCGACATGCAAGATCTCGAATTTACGGTCGAGCGCGGCAAGCTGTTCATGCTGCAGACCCGCAGCGCCAAACGCAGCGCCGAAGCGGCCGTCAAGATCGCGTTGGATTTGGTCGACGAAGGCGTGATCGATCGGCGCAAGGCGGTCGCAAGCGTCGATGCGTCATCGCTGGATCAACTCTTTCATGCTCGCATCGATGCGTCGCAGCACTACGAAGCGGTCGGGAAAGGCCTCAACGCGTCTCCTGGCGCGGCCACCGGTCAAATCGTATTCACGGCGGACGACGCCGTCGCGTGGCATCGCGAGGGCAAACCGGTCGTGCTGGTTCGCACTGAGACGACTCCGGACGACGTACACGGTATGATCGCCGCAGAGGGCGTGTTAACGGCCAAAGGCGGGGCGACGTCGCACGCGGCCGTCGTTGCGCGTGGAATGGGAAAGCCGTGCGTAGCCGGCTGCGACGCGTTGACGATCGACCGCGAAGCCCGCTCCGCAAAGCTCGGAGGCCACACGTTCGCGCAGGGCGACTGGATCACGATCGACGGGTCCACCGGCGCGGTAGCGGCTGGGCGTCTGCAGTTGGTCGACGCGCCGACCGAGTTGCCGTCGTGGCTCGAGCGCTTTTTAGCGTGGGCCGACGAGCTACGGCGTATGCAGGTGTGGGCCAACGCCGATACGCCGGCCGACGCACGGCGCGCGCGTGAGATGGGAGCCGAGGGTATCGGCTTATGCCGCACCGAGCACATGTTTATGGAGCGCGATCGCTTGCCGATCGTCCAGCGAATGATTTTGGCCGGCGATCGCGCCGGACGCGACGAAGCGTTGGCCAAGCTGCTCCCGGTGCAACGCGCCGACTTCGCCGGGATTCTCGAAGCGATGGCGGGCCGCACGGTGACGATCCGGCTGCTGGATCCGCCGCTTCACGAGTTTCTGCCGTCGTTGGAAAACTTGTTGGTCGAAGTGACCGAACTGCGCGTACAGCGCGGAAGCGACGACCCGGAGTTCAAGATTCGCGATGCCATCCTGCATCGCGTGTTGCAACTGCACGAACAAAATCCGATGATGGGCTTGCGCGTCTGCCGCTTGGGTATCGTGTATCCCGAAATCTACGCGATGCAAGTTCGTGCCATCTTCGAAGCGGCGTGTGACCTACTCGAGCGAGGTGTCGACGTTCGTCCCGACATCATGATTCCGGGCGTCGGAACGCAGGCCGAGATGCAGACGACGCGCCAGGCTGCGCAAGCCGTGGCTGCGAGCGTTTTCAGCGAACGCGGCGCGACGTTGGCCTACCGGATTGGGACGATGATCGAGTTGCCGCGCGCCTGTATCGTCGCAGCAAGTTTAGCCGAATACGCGGAGTTTTTTTCGTTCGGCACCAACGATCTCACGCAGACGACGTTCGGCTACAGCCGCGACGACGCCGAGGCGTCGTTCATCCCGGTCTACCTGGAGCAGCGCATCCTCAAAGACGACCCCTTTCAAGTATTAGACAGGATCGGCGTCGGCGCGTTGATGGAGCGCGCGGTCGAAAGCGGGCGGGCGCAGCGTCCAGGTCTCAAGATCGGCATTTGTGGAGAGCACGGCGGCGAACCGAGCAGTATCGCATTTTGCGAACGTATCGGACTCGACTATATTTCGTGCTCGCCGTTCCGAGTCCCGATCGCCAGGCTGGCCGCGGCACAAGCCGCCATCGGATCGATCGACTAGGCCGTTCCGCGGCGCGCGCGGGCGATGCGCACGCATAGCTCGCGCGCTTGCGCTACCGCGTCGCCGCGGCGGCGTACGAACAACTTTCGCCAATACGCCTTGCCGCTAAGTTTCGCGATGACGTCCGACACTTCACGGGCGTCCACCACCGCACCGGCCGTTGCGACCCAGACGGTCGAAGCCTGTCCGAATCCGAACGGCAAGCGGTGCAGCGGTTGCGTTTGCTCGTCGGCCCAAACGTTGTCTTCGCCGAAGCGATCGATCAACGCGTCGCGACAGGCTTCGTACGTTCCCAAATCGTTTTCGGCGTTGTACTCGGCCACGACGCCGAAGGAAACGATGCGTTCTCGCAGCTCGCGGGCCGCCGCACCCGCGTCGCCGTCGAGTGCGTTGAGCACGCGGAAGTCGTCCCACCGCAGAAACTCTTCTATCGGATCGAGCGCTCGTGGATCGGGCCAGAGTTCGCGTAGCACCGCTTGCAGCACGCGCTCGAACCAACGCGTCGTATGATGAAAGTAGACGGCCGCAAACATCATGTAGCGCGCGAGGACGAACGACTCGAGCGCTACAACACCGCGGACGTCGATGCCGAGGACGGTCGAATCGCCGCGCCGGATCAACCGCAGCGATCCGAGCAGTTGTTGTGCGTCGTAACGGCCGCTCGGCACGCCGGTAAAGTACGCATCGCGTTGCAGATAATCCATGCGGTCGGCGTCGAGATTCGGCCCGCTGACCAACTCCTTGAGCGGCGCGAACCGCGAGGTCGATTCGCCGGCGATGAGGGCCAGCACATCGCGTCGGTCGACCTCGAGCGCGCCGAGGGCACGTTGCCATTCCTCCAAGCCGAGCACGTCTTTGGTCCGCGCTTCGTGGCGCACGCCCAACACCGCTTCACACGCATGGCTGAACGGTCCGTGCCCGACGTCGTGCAGCAATAACGCGGCACGCACTAACCGCCGTTGATATGCAACGTCCGCGGCATCCGAAAAAAAATCCGGGCCATGGCGTACCAGCTCGTCGAACGCTTGCGAGCCAACCGCCATCGCGCCCAACACATGCGTGAAGCGCGAATGCTCGGCCGACGGGAACGCGAGATACGCTAAACCGAGCTGCCGCAAGCGCCGGAGCCGTTGCATGGCGGGCAGGTCGAGCACGTGCGCTTCGGCCGGCGAGAGTTCGATGAAATGGTGGATTGGATCGAAAATTCGTTTCATCGCTCGTGCGACGCTTCGCGCCCGCGTGCGAGCGTTCCGCCGGGCGGCATAGGTCGGCTGCGGTGGTGGAGAAGATAGCACGGTGAGGCTCGATCGGAGCGTAATCCGGGAGATTCATTCCCGGGTCGATATCGCCGCCGTGATCGGAAGCTACGTTTCGCTCAAGAAACGCGGTAACGATCTGGTCGGTCTTTGTCCGTTCCATGGCGAGAAAACGCCGTCGCTGCACGTGCACCCCGATCGCGGTTTCTTCAAATGTTTTGGATGCGGGGTCGGCGGCGACGTCCTGACCTTCGTGCAAAAGGTGGAGAACGTGCCGTTCGGCGACGCGATTCGCATGCTGGCGAGCAAAGCCGGCATCGAGCTAGAACCCGAAAATCCCGGGGCCGCGCGTGCGCGCACCGAGCGAGAAGCCATCTACGAAGCCAATCGCATCGCGGCCGGATACTTCGCACGCGTGCTCGCAAGTCCGAGTGGCGACCGGGCGCGCGAGTACTGCGCTTCGCGAGGCATCGAGCCGGCCACCATCGAGCGATTTGGATTGGGGTACGCGCCGGACGGCTGGGACGGGCTCGTTACGGAGTTGCGCAACGAAGGTGTCGATCCGGCGGTCGCCGCCAACGCGGCGCTCATCAAAATGGGCCAGCGTGGATATTACGATTTCTACCGCGACCGATTGATGATTCCGACGTACTCGACGACCGGCGAAGCGATCGCATTCGGCGGCCGTTCGTTGGGAGACGGGGAACCGAAATATCTCAATACCGCTTCTACCCCGGCATACGTTAAGGGGAGTCATCTGTACGCGCTGAATTTGGCGCGCCGTGCGACGCAACTCGATCGGACGCTGATCGTGGTGGAGGGGTATCTCGATTGCATCGCGTTGCATCAAGCGGGCTTCGAAAATGCCGTGGCGTCGTTGGGCACGTCGTTTACGGCCGAGCAAGCGTCAGAATTGCGAAAATACGCCGAGTACGTATACCTGTGCTTCGACGGTGACGCTCCGGGTAACGCCGCCGCAACCAAAGCCGTCGATATTGCGTCTAAGATCATCGAGCATGCCGGATCGTCGGTCCGCGTCGTGCTGCTTCCACCCGATGAAGATCCCGATACGTACGTCAGGCGCCGCGGAAACGCGGCCTTTCAGGCGTTGCTCGATGGGGCCAAACCTGCGATCGAGTTTCGGATCGATGCGGAAATCGATCGTCTCAAGCGGGGCTTCGACGCGCCGTCGCGCATCGTACCAAAAGCCGAAGCGTTGATACGCGAAATGACCGATCGTTCGGAGTGGGACCGCTGGCGCGTCTACGTTGCAGGACGGCTGCAGGTGAGCGTTGACGACCTTCGGAATAGCCGATTCCTCGCCGACGCAGCGAACTTTACGCCGCGTTCGGGCGGATCGGTAACGGGTAGCCGGCACGTGCCCGCAACGGCTCAGCCGCTTTCGTTCGAACGGGAAGCCGTTAGCATCTTCCTCGAGGAACCCGCACTCGTAGCCGACTTTTGCAAGCGAATAGCGCCGGAGCGTTTTCGCAACGAAGCGTACCGCCGGATTTACGAACGCATCGTTGCGGCGCCGTTTGCACTGCTGGAAACCGCCGACGTGTTCGAGCTCTTTTCCGAGGATGCCGAAAGCGCCGAGCTACTCGCGGGCCTCGGGGTGCGCGATCGGAGCTCGGCAACGATTTACGCTGGTTCCGAGGATCGCCGCGCGCATTTGGAGCGTATCGTCGAACGCTTGGTGCTCGACGACGAACGCGGCCGTTACCGTGCGTTAAACGAGACCATCGATCGACGTGTGGCCGCCGGCGAATCGATTCCCGACGATATGTGGGCCGAATTCAAATCGCTGACGGCGAGGTTGAAACGATAAGAGAGAATTTGGAGAACCGGCAAGAAATTGGAGACCCAGGTGCCAACCGAAATGACGAAAATCGAAACGAAGGGGGTGAGACGCTCGATGCCTCGCAAAAAAGCTAGTGCTAGCGGCACGGAAACGCCGCCGCCTACGCTCGAAGAACTCAAAAAGAAACTACTGGCGCGCGGCAAAAGTCGCGGCTCGCTGACGTATGAAGAAATCAGCGCCACCTTCGAAGTGCTCGAGGAAGTCACGCCCGAGCAGCTCGATGAGTTCTTTGAGGAAATTTCCGCTTCCGGCATCGATTTAGGCGAGGATCAAAAGGAAGAAAAAGCCGAGGCCGACGCCGAGGAGCGTACCGCAGCCGACGCTATTTCCGACAGCTTATCGCTGGACGATCCGGTCCGCATGTACCTCAAAGAGATCGGTCGCGTGCCGCTGCTCTCGATGGAACAAGAGAAGTCGTTGGCAATGCGGATCGAAGCCGGCGAGTTGGAATCGGCAAAAAACGGCGCGGCCGTTCGCGCGATTATGGACTCGGGCGAAGAGGCCAAGCGTCAGCTCACCGAGGCGAACCTTCGGCTCGTGGTATCGATCGCAAAGAAATACGTCGGGCGCGGAATGCTGTTCCTAGATTTGATCCAGGAGGGCAACCTCGGTTTAATTCGCGCGGTCGAAAAGTTCGACTATACCAAGGGCTATAAGTTCTCGACCTACGCCACGTGGTGGATCCGGCAAGCGATCACGCGTGCGCTCGCCGATCAAGCGCGGACCATCCGTATTCCCGTGCATATGGTCGAAACCATCAACCGGCTGATCAAAGTATCGCGCCAGCTTTTGCAAGAGTTGGGTCGGGAGCCGACGGTCGAAGAGATCGCCGAGCAAATGGGTTTGACCCCCGAAAAAGTCCGCGAAGTCATGAAGATCTCGCAAGAGCCGATTTCGCTCGAAACGCCAATCGGCGAAGAAGAAGATTCACATCTCGGCGACTTCATCGAAGATCAGGAAGCCGTGGCGCCGGCCGAAGCGGCATCGGTGATGCTGCTCAAAGAGAAGATGCAGGACGTGCTGCAAAACCTCACGGATCGCGAACGCAAAGTTCTCGTACTGCGGTTCGGATTAGAAGACGGCCATCAACGTACGTTGGAAGAGGTTGGCCAGGAGTTCGGCGTGACGCGCGAGCGGATCCGCCAAATCGAAGCCAAGGCGCTGCGTAAGCTGCGCCATCCGTCGCGCGGCAAAGCGCTCAAGGATTACTGGAGCAACGAGTGATCCGTACGATGTGCGCGGCGTTGGCGTTCGTCTTACTGGGCGTTGCGCCGTCGCCGGTTCCGTCTGCATCGCCGACCGCAGCGCCTCGCGAGCTCAAGTCGATCGTCACCGTCGTTTCTTCTCCGTACTGTAACGCGCTGGCCGAGCATTTTAACGCCGCGCTACGCCCGATGCTCGCCAACGACCGCGTGTTCGATGCGGTCGGCGTACAGATGGATGCGATGAACGATATGTTCGATCATCCGGATTACGTGAACCGCTTCTTGGGTCTGCGCGTGAAACTGACCAAAGAATCGGACGTACTCATAGCGTCGCTCCGTCCGATCGGCGCGGAGGTCGAGCAACTCAACAAATCGGCGTCGCTCACCACCGATCCGGCGGCTGCCGCGCAGATGCGCGATGCCGCGCAGAAGCTCAACGAGGCATATCAACATCAATTTCAGCTCGCGACCGACGTTACGTCGCTGGCGCAGTTCATGATGCAATACAATATCGAGCGCGGTGGGCATCCGCTTTCGGGATGGACGCCGCAGCTTCAGGCGATGCCCGAAGATTCGAAAGACGTCAAGATCGTCGTTCACTACAACAAACAGCGCGACGCAATTTCGACGGCCGAGGATAGCGCCACGGACATCGCCTACGAGATCGCATCGACCCGCTGCACCAAGTAGCGCAGCGGACTACGCTACATTTTTGAAGCGGGACCCGGCGACGGCGTCGCAACCGTCGGATTGCTGTCGGCAAACGCGCCGGCCGGATTCGGTTTGACCCACACGATCAAGTCCCAAATCGACGGAAATAAAAAGACGTGCGCGACCTGATCGGCCGACGTCGCGAGACCCATCTTGACCAGCGTTTCGGGCTTTGGATCGTCGACGCTGCCGCCGGCGGCAGCGAATTTTGCCGGGCCAACGCCGCCGTATTTCTGCGTCCCATCCGGCTCGTTTAAGACGTAATGGATGTGCTCGCGAAATGACGTCCAGCGGTGATAGTCGACGCCCCACACTTGCGGGGGTGCGGGCGACGTGCGCTGCAGTGCTGAGAAATCGGCCCCGAGAAGATTGCCCTGCGCGTCGTACCACAGTTGGCTGGGTTGATGCGGGTTGCCGCTTTGCCAATGCAAATTTGCGTAGCTAATCGCGCCGTCCTCATCGACGTTGGTGTAGCGAAAGTATCCGGCGGCTTGTGCGGCTTGCGGGTTCGGAAAACGGCGCTGTAGATCGGCCGAGATCGACTTGACGAAGGCGGCCTCGGTGCCTTGCGGATAGGGCGACATGGTCGCCGTCGGAGCGGGCGTGGCGGCAATCATTGCGATCGCCGCGATCCCGGCGAACGCTAAACTCGCAAACGATGAACGCAGGTGCATAAACGCTACAAACCTTCTTTACGGCGAAGCCGATGGTGCTGCCGAGGGCAAAGCCGCCGGCGAAGAAGACGGGGTTGCCGTCGGCGGTTCGGGAGTAGGCCAGGGAGTTCCGGTCGGACTCGCCTGCGGCCGCGGTGCTCGATGCGATTGCGACGATGCGCCGCTTGCGAACGGCGTGGCAAAGGGCTGAGCTGGGAACGACGACTTCGGCATTCGCAACTCGACGCTCATCGGTTCGGGTGTCTGAATCGCGACCGTCCCGTTCGGGAGGGCCGTGAGCGTCGCTTCGGTTCGTGCGGGAATCTCCGAGCCCGGGCCAAGCACAAAGTTCTTCCCCTTGCGGAAGATGTGATACAGGAAGTGGTACGGGATCACTTCGTCGGCAACGGTGTCTTCGAGCTCGACGGTCGACTCGTGGCCGGCGCTGTCGCGCGGCTGCAATCGCGCGATGGGCGCTCGAAGGGGAATCGTTCTTCCGTCGGCCAGTTGCAACGGCTCGAAGAAAATATCGACGAATCCATAGACATCGCCGATGTCGGCGGCCGACACGTCGACGATGCGCAACATGGCGGGCGTTCCGGCGGGTGCAACGACTCGACCGCCGACAATCAGCGGATCTTTCAATCGCGTTCCGATGAGCTGACCCGTCTTGGACGATTTCGACGATATCGAATCGTCGGTCACGAACACCAGGTCCGAGTCGAAGGGCAGAACGTTCCCGGCCGGATGAGGGGTCACTGGCGCCGGCGCCTTCGGAGGCGCTGTCGGCGAAGGAGGATATGCGCGCGCGGGGATGCGGCCGGCGACCACAAGGGTCGCCGCCACAGCGGCGCTCAACCAGAGCGCCGTTCGAATCTTAGCTGGCGCGCTGCTCCCGCGCTGCCGCGGCTGCGCGCTTGCCTTCCTCGATGAGTTGTTTGACCTTTTGGCCACCTTTTTGTCCGATACGTTCGTAGAAGTTGGGCCCATAACGATCGCGGGTCGCTTCGCCGCCCTTCTTACCGCCCTTTTTCCCGATTTGTTCGTAAAACTCGTGACCGTGCGCCAATTTGGTCGCTAAGCCGCCCTTGCGGCCGATTTGTTCGTAGAATTCCGGACCGTACTTTTTCTTAACGGTCTCGCCGCCTTTTTGGCCGGCTTCGCGGACCGACATTCCCGCCGGTCGCTTGGGTTGTTCAGTCACTGGCACGTCCTATCGTTTACATCTTCGCCGGCCGCGATGGCCGGGATACTAAATGAACGCAGCTTACGCTCAAAAGGTTTGGGGGGCCGTACAAAGGTTTTACACCGGCCTGCGCCTTCCTAGAACGTTCGCTCGGAATCCAGAAGAATTGTGACAGGCCCTTGGTTGCTTTGCTGCACTTCCATGTCGGCTCCGAACACGCCGTAGGCGACTCGCAGGCCGCGCGTTTCGAGCGCGCTGCCGACTCGTTCGTAGAGATCGCGCGCCGGTTCGCCCGAAGCGGCTGCTGCGAAAGAGGGGCGCCGCCCGCGCCGCGCGTCGCCGAGAAGTGTGAACTGCGAGATCAGCAGGACGCCGCCGCCGCATTGCTCGACCGAGCGATTCATCCGGCCCGCGTCGTCCTCGAAGACGCGCAGCTCGGCGATTTTCTCTGCTATCCACAGTGCGTCGCGTTCCGTATCGTTCCGGCCGACGCCGACATAGGCCACGAGGCCGGCATCGATCGCGCCGGTTTCGGATCGGTCGACCGACACGCGCGCGTTCGAAACGCGCTGCACCACGGCACGCACGCGGCGTTAACGCGAGAAGATCGAGGACAACGCGAACCAGGCGTTTTCGCGACGCTCCAGCACGCGACGGTAGAAATATCCAGCCCAGTGGGTTCCGAACGGCACGTACACTCGCATGTTGTAGCCTTGCGCGACCAGTTCGTGTTGCTCCGCCGGACGGCACCCGTGCAGCATCTGAAACTCAAAGCGCGACGGCGGTATGGCGTTGCGCGAACAAAAATCTCTTACGGCGCCGATCAAACGGCGATCGTGCGTCGCGATTCCCGGATACGTGCCTGCCGAGAGTAACCGCTCGGCCAGGCGCAGATAGTTTTCGCGGATCTCGGGCATTTGCTGATACGCAATCTCGGGCGGTTCGCGATAGGCGCCTTTGCAGAGGCGCACGCGCGCTCCCAATGCGATCGCGCGCTCGACGTCGGCTGCGGTGCGCTTCAGGTACGCCTGCAACACGATGCCGACGTTCTTGTTGGCCGCAAAACAGCGCTCGAACACGCGCAGGGTGGCATCGGTGACGGCAGAGCCTTCCATATCGATGCGCACGAATGGATCGGAGTTCTGAGCGGCCCGTTGGGCGATCCGGCTAACGTTGTCCAGCGCGAAATCCTCGTCGATCAACAGTCCAAGCGCCGTGAGCTTGATCGAAACGTTCGAATCGACCCCGGCCGCCTGCAGCGCATCCAGGATTCGCAGGTAGGCGTCGACCGTGTGCAGTGCGGCCTCGCGCTCCGTCACGTCTTCACCCAAGTAATCCAATGAGGCCGTCATCCCAGCCGCGTTGAGCTCGCGGACCGTCGAAACGGCCGACTCGATCGATTCGCCCGGGACGAAACGTTTAGCGAGAAAGAAAAAGTTTTTTTGGAAGGCCGAGTTGGGAGCGAAGAGTCCGTCGAGAAACGCCATGCCCCTCAAGGTACGACGCGGCGGCGCAGAATCCACGCGACCAATAGCGCAACGACCGCGAGCACGACGAATCCGTAGCACAAAGCCATCGCTTGACGAACCCCTTGCGCAGACAACGCGACGTACAACGCGACCGGCAAAGACGTCGGGTGATACGCCAGCACCGACGTTGCACCGTATTCGCCGATGGCGCGCAGCCACGCGAACGTCACGCCTGCCAAGACGCTTCCGGCGGCAGCGGGCAACGCGATTCGTCCGAAAATCCGCCATTCTCCAGCACCGAGCGTGCGCGCCGCATCGGCGTACACCGGATCCACCGCCGCGAACGCGGCCGTGGCGGCGATGGCCACGAACGAACCGGACACGAAGAATTCTGCGACTCCGACGCCGAGGAGCGTGTCGGGAACGCGCAGGCCATGTGCGGCCAACCAGGCACCGACCGGCGCTCGCGTGCCCAGGGTGACGATCAGCATCAAGCCGGACGCTACCGGCGGAAATGCCAGCGGCAGTGCGAGTAAAAAGAGTGCGGTGGCCCGAACACCCCGGCCCGCATGACCCAACCAGTACCCGGCCGGAACGCCGAGCAGTGTGGCGACCGCCGTCGCAGCCAACGATGCGGTCAACGACACGTTCAGCGCGGCGCGCGCGTCGGCGTTAAACGATGCCGCGGCCTCGCCGGGTGACATGGACGCGAGTACGGCGATGACAGGAGCTACGATCCCCACGACCAGCAACAAGGCGGCAGCTGGAAAGACCCAGCGCATCACGTGACGGCAGCGCTAAAGATCGCGTTCGTCGCGCTCAGCCTTTCGCTGGACGTCTTCGCGGTGAGTATCGGTGTCGGCGTGCGGGGCGTCGAGCGTGCGCTCAAATTGCGAATTGGTCTGGCGTTCGCGACTGCCGAGGTCGCGATGAACGTAATTGGCGCCGGGATCGGCGTCGCGGCAGGACGGTTGTTCGGAGAAGTCGCCGGCTTCGTCGGCTTCGGCGCGTTGGTCGTGCTGGGAATCTTCATGATGTCCGAAAGCCGTTCGAAGAGTGCCGCGGCGAAACTCGACCTTTCCAAGGGGTGGGGATTATTCGTCGCTTCGCTGGCCATCAGCTTGGATTCGCTCGGCATCGGCTTCTCGATTCTCTACATCGGCGTCCCGCCGGTGATCGCGCTGGTCATCATCGGCTTCGTTTCGCTGTGCGCCACCGCTGCCGGCCTGACGCTCGGCGCGCGGCTCGGGGGCTTTGCCGAACGCTACGCCGCGTTCTTGGGCGGTTTGCTCTTGACCCTTACCGGCCTCACGTTTGCGGTTCTGAAGATCTTGCATGTTGGATAGTCGCGGTGCCGGGTACGCGCTGCTCCATTTAGCGCGAACTCGGGGTAGCCGCCGCATATTCGTTGTGGGTACCGCGAAAAACGTTGGCAAAACGGTCGCCGCTCGCGCTATCTATGCCGCCGCCATCGCGACCGGCCTGCGCGTCGCCCTGTTGTCGACGGGTCGCGACGGAGAGAGCTTCGACGCGGTCGACGGCGTCGCAAAACCCCGGCTTTTCGTGCGCCCGGGCACGGTGGTCGCTACAGCGGCCGACGCGTTGAGTGCGGGATTCGCGACCGAAGTGCTCGAGGTATTGCCGCTTGAAACCGCAGCCGGGCCCGTCACGATTGTGCGCATCCGCGAAGCCGCACACCTAGAGTTGATCGGTCCTCCGACTGCCAGCGGCGTCGCTCGAACGCTCGAGCGTCTGGATACACTCGCCGACGTCGTGATCGTCGACGGTGCGATCGATCGCGTTGCAGCATTGGCGGGCAGCGGAGCGGCGGTCGTGATCGCGACGGGTGCGGCTGCCGCCGCGACGCCCGATGACGCCACGGACGCCGCGCGCATACTAGCTAAGCGCTTGGGAATCGCCGCACTCGATGCCGGGGCGCCGGCGCTAAGGGTCGAGGGAGCGCTGACGGCATCGAAAGCCGCGCCGCTGATCGCCGCGCGAGAAACGCGCCAAGTCGTCATCGGCGATCCGACGCAGTTTGCATTGGCCGGCCGCGCCGCCGACGCAGCGTTCGAACGGCTCGACGTTCGCTGTGAGCGCCCGCTGCATCCGATCGCCACGACGATCGCATCGATCGGCCGGGGGCACGCGTTCGAACCTCTATCGTTTGCTCGAGCCGTGGCCGAAGCCACCGGTCTTCCGGCGTACGATGTGTATGCGGGTTGGGGTGTCGCTTGAATTGGAACGCCATTGCCGACGAATCGACGGCACGTGCGCTCGATCTCGTATGGCTCGACGCGGCTCTGCGACCGAGTAGCGAGTGCGGCATACGTGCGTTGGCGCGTTGGGAGCCGTTCGCACGCGGAAACGAAGCCGCCGCCTCCGCGCGAGCACGGATGGTACACGGCGTAGCAACGCGCACCGCCGATGACGAACTGCGGGTCTTCGCCGAATCGCTGCGCGTTGTACCCGACATCACGTCACCGGCGGCCCGGGCCGCGCTCGGCGAAGCGTTGCCGGACGACGTGTTGCTGCAAGTCGCGCGTTTCTGCGACGGCGCGGTCGGGCTCGCCGATCGGCTGAGCGCTTCCGCGTTGAGCGAGGCGGCCGACGCCAAAACGATTGCCACGCCGCTTATTCGTGCCTTATCGGCGTCGTTGGCGCGCGGCCGCACGAGCGGGGGCGGATTCTATTTGAGCGATGGGTTCGATCCGGCGTTGCGTGTAGCGCGCGGCGAACTGCAGAGAACGCAACGAGCGGTCGATGCGTTGGAGTCGGAGTTGCGTTCGCGTGTGGCCGCTGCTCTGCATCGGCCGGCGGTCGAAACCGACGAGTTCATCGTCATGCGAGAGGGGGCTCCCACCGAGTGGCCGGAGAGCATCGCGGTTATTCGCGAGGCGCCGACGTATTTTTTGTGCACGTTAGTCGCCGGCGATGCGCTGCAACGATCGCGCATCGCTCGCGACCACGCCGCAGGCGCCGTCGCAGACGCCGAGCGTTCGATTCGTAGCGAACTTTCGGACGCGATCGCGCGGGCGGTGCCGGAATTGCAGCCGGCGTCCGATGCGATCGGCGCATTCGATGCATTGCACGCGGCCATCCGGTTCGCGCGCAGCTACGCCTGCACCGCGCCCGAGCTTGCTGCAGATGTTGGTGTCGCGCTCGAAGGCGCGCGATTTCTTCCCCTCGAGGAAGCCTTGCAGCAACGCGACTTGCGATTCACGCCCTTCGACGTCGAAGTTCGTTCGGTTGCGGCGATCACCGGCCCGAACATGGGCGGAAAAACCGTCGTGCTACGCACGTGCGGAGCGATCGCGGCGTTGGCGAGTTTCGGATTGCCGGTTCCGGCGCGACGCGCACGGCTCGAGTTGTTCGATCGAATCGTATGGCTGCATGCCGGCGACGAAGTCGGGCCGTCGTTGCTTTCGTCGTTTGCGCACGAGGTTGACCGCGTGCGCGATGTCGCAGCTCGCGCGAACGGCGCCTTGATGTTGCTCGACGAGTTTGCACGAACCACCGGGCCGCGCGAAGGCTCAGCGCTGCTCGCGTCGCTACTGGCGTTCTTCCGGGAGCGCGGAATACGAACGCTCGCGACGACGCATCTGGACGGCGTCGCGGCCGCGGCCGGCGTCGAGCATCTCACCGTTGGCGGATTGCGAGCCCTGCCGCGCGGAACGGTGGGCAATCTGCGCGACGCGCTAGCGTTGTTGGAGCGTGCGATGGATTATTCGGTGCGCAAGGCCGGCGACGGTGAAATGCCGGCCGGCGACGCGGTCGATCTGGCCGAACTGCTCGGCCTCGACGCTACCATTATCGAGGGGGCTCGCCGGAGGCTGGAGTAGCCGCCGCCGGCGCGGACGAACATCGCCGGATGCAGCCGCTCATCATCACCTGCGCTCCGGTCGGGGCCGAAGTAACGCTCGACCAAACGCCGCACCTTCCGCATACGCCCGAGCGGCTGGGCGAAACGGCGCGCCGCATTCGCGAGGCGGGAGCCTCGATGATTCACGTACACTGCCGCGATGACGATGGAAACAACACGCACGATGTGGGGCGCTTCGCGGAAGCCTACAACGAGATTCGTGCCGCGAGCGACCTGATCGTTCAGTTTTCCACCGGCGGCGCGATCGGAATGTCGCCCCAGGAACGCGCCGGCGTGCTGCAGTTGCGCCCCGAGATGGCGACCCTCACATGCGGCTCGGTGAACTTCGGCGACGAGATCTTCGAGAACAGTTTTCCGATCATGCGCGCGCTTGCGACATCGATGACCGAATATGGCGTGCGACCCGAACTAGAGATCTTCGACAAAGGCCACCTTAGCAACGCGCGGCGCTTGCATCGCGAAGGCATCTTGGCGATGCCGCAACACGTCGACTTCGTGCTCGGAGTACCGGGCGGTCTGGATGCTACGGTTGCGAACTTGTGCGATTTGGTGGACGACTTGCCGCACGGGTGTACCTGGTCGGTCGCCGGTGTCGGCCGCCAGCAGCTGCCGATGGCCCTCGCTGCGATCGCCATGGGCGGTCACGTGCGCGTCGGGCTAGAGGACAACCTGTATTACTCGAAAGGGCGTCTGGCGAGTAACGAAGAGTTGGTAGCGCGCATTGCTCGTATCGCCGAGGAAGCGGGGCGGCCCGTTGCAACACCCGACGAAGCACGTGAGATCCTTGGCTTAGGCCGCCGCGAGGATGCGAGGCCGGAAGGCATTTCAGCCCCGGCTGCTAATTAGCGCCGCCGGAGGATACGTTCGCTGTTTACCTACGTCGTACGCCGCACGCTGCAATCGATTCCGCTGCTGCTGCTTATCTCGGTCATCCTCTACGCCATCCTCTATAACATGCCGGGTGGACCATTGGCGCCGTATCTGGCCAATCCGCACATCACCCCGGCCGATATCGCGCGCCTCAAGCACAACTTGGGGATGGATCAGCCGGTTCCGGTTCAGTATTTTAAGTGGTTGATGCACGTTCTAACCGGCGATTTCGGGTACTCGACCAGCAACTCGGAGCCGGTGCTGCAGGCGATTCTGGAGCGGTTGCCCGCGACGCTCGAATTGATGCTGACCTCGTTCGTGTTTTCGCTCGCGGTCGGCGTTGCGGCCGGCATCGTCTCGGCAGTTTACCGCTATACCGTGGTCGACTATTTCATCACGACGCTAGCGTTCTTCGGACAATCGATGCCGGTATTTTGGTTCGCATTGATGATGCAGCTGGCATTCGCCGTGCACGGCATACCGCTGCCGTTCGGCTATCAAATTCAGTTGCCGTCGGCCGGCATCTCCAGTAGCGACACGTTCGAGTTGAGCGACCGGCTGTCGCATTTAATCTTGCCGACGTTGGTGCTATCGCTGCTATCCCTCGCATTGTTCAGCCGCTTCATGCGATCGTCGCTGTTGGAAGTGCTGGGCACCGATTACATGCGGACCGCGGCCGCCAAGGGCTTGGGTTTTCGCGCGGTTCTCTTCAAGCACGGCCTGAAGAACGCACTGATACCGGTCGTGACGGTCGTCGCTCTTTCGCTTCCGGGCGTGTTGGGCGGTGCGATCATTACCGAAGACATCTTCGCGTGGCCCGGGACGGGACGCTTGTTCTACAACGGCCTCACGCAGGGCGACATCTCGCTGTTGATGGGCATCTTAATCATCCTCGCCGTCGCGGTCGTGTTCTCGAATCTCCTGGCGGACGTCGTGTACGCCTGGCTCGACCCGCGCGTGAAATACGACTGATAACATGGCTGCATCAATTCCGCTTCAACCCAATGCCGTCGTCGAGGACGATCAGAACGTCTCGAAAGTAACGTTCTGGACGCGGTTACGCCGTCACAAGCTGGCCATGGCCGGAATCGTCGTTCTGGGCTTGATCGTTTTGGCTGCGATTTTCGCGCATCAGCTTTCGCCGTTCGATCCCAACGCAATCGACGAAGTGCATTGGCAAGGACCGCCCCTTCCGCCGTGCTTTGTGGATCATGCGTTGTGCGGCGGCCATCTTCTCGGCACCGACGAAGTCGGACGCGACCTACTGTCGCGCTTGCTGTACGGTGCGCGCATCTCGCTGATGGTCGGCTTCTTTGCCGTGTTCATGGAAGTGCTGATCGGCACGACGCTGGGCGCCATTTCCGGCTATTACGGCGGCTGGGTCGATTGGCTGATCATGCGCATCACCGACGTGTTTCTGTCGATTCCGTTGCTACCGCTACTGCTGGTGCTGACGGCCATCGTTGCCGCCAGCTCGTCAAAGGCGGCACTGAGTTTTGGCGTGATCGTCCTAATTATCGGTGCGTTGGCGTGGATGAGCGTCGCTCGTCTGGTGCGCGCGTCCTTCCTCAGTCTACGCGAGCGTGAGTTCGCCGAAGCGGCGCGTGCCATCGGCAACCGCGACGGACGGATCATCTTCCGGCATCTGTTGCCCAATGCGATCGCTCCGATCGTCGTCCAGGCGACGCTCGACATCGCAGGCGTCATCATCCTCGAATCGACCCTCTCGTTCTTGGGCCTGGGTATCCAGCCGCCGACGGCTTCGTGGGGCAACATGCTCTCGAACGCGCAGGCCACGCTCGAAACGGCGTGGTGGGCGGCAGTGTTCCCCGGCTTGGCGATTTTGGTGACGGTGCTCGCCATCAACTATATCGGCGATGGTCTGCGCGACGCGCTTGACCCGAACATGCGGTAGCGGCTAGACTACCGAAGCCGGAAACCCCGGACCTCAATGCGCGCGAGTGGCGGAATTGGTAGACGCACTAGCTTGAGGTGCTAGCGAGAGCAATCTCGTGCAGGTTCAAGTCCTGTCTTGCGCATGAGTCACGGCGAGCACGAGATTGCTCTCGCTAAGCGGAGCACGAAGTGCGAAGCGTTTTCAAACTGTAGGGGTCCCCGGCCGCCGCAGGCGGTTGGGGAGCGAAATCTCGTGCAGGTTCAAGTCCTGTCTTGCGCATTTTCTAGGAGCACTTACTACGAGTGGGTACCGAGCGTGACGCCCTCGTCGGTGGCGCGCTTTTTATCTCTTTTTGACCCGCCGCTAGCGATGCTCGTGCTACCCTCTGAAACAGTTGCCCCAGCCGGTGCGTAGAGCTATCAGCATGGTGCCCGCCCGACGAGAGGTTGTTCCCACGTGTGGCTGACGCGATTCTCCATTAACAAACCCGTCATCACCGCCATGGCATTCATCGCCTTGGCAGTGTTCGGACTTTTCGCCTACTCCAAAATCGGTCGTAGCAACGACCCGCCCGGAACGTCCTTCCCAATCGTCGTGGTATCGGCCGGGTACCCGGGTGCGTCGCCGCAAGATATGGAGCGGCTCGTCGTCAAGCCGATCGAAGATCAGCTCGACGGAATCGACAACCTCGACCAAATGACGGCAAGCGCGCAAGAAGGCAGCGCCGTCGTCGTCGTGCAGTTCAAGCTCGGCACCAACCTCGACGTAGCGGCGATCAACGTGCAGAGCGCGGTCGATACGGCCCGCGTCTATCTTCCCACCGACCTCGATCCGCCTTCGGTCGACAAAAACGGCGCATCCGAACCACTGCTGGACATCGCCGTCAGCTCGAAGGCGTTGTCGCCGACGGCGCTGGCCGACCTCGTGACCAATCGCATCCAGCCGCTGCTCAAAGCGATTCCCAACGTGCAGAGCGTCGACGTGTACGGCGCGGCCGCCCGAGAATTTCACGTCCAACCGATCCCGGCCAAACTGCTTGGAAGCGGTGCGACGTTGCGCGACGTCTTCAACGCCGTCGCGGCCAACAATTCGAACCTGCCTGGCGGCATCTTGCGCGAGCCGACGCGCGAAACCAGCGTTTCGGTCCACGCCGAAGTCAATACGTTTCAGGACTTGCTGAACATTCCGTTGCCGGTCAGCGGCACGTCGATGCGCGGCATGCGTATCGGTGACGTCGCGACCGCCGACGACGGACACGTCGAGCCGACGTCGATCTCGCACTATAACGGCCTGCCCCGCTTGTACGTCAGCATGAGCCGCAACATCAACGCCGACGAAATCACGTCGACCAAGATCGCACGCGAAAAAGTCAAGCAGATCGAAGCCGAGTTCCCCGAGCTCACCTTTAACGAAATCGACGCGCCGGCCGACTACACGCAGAAGTCGCTCAACGGCGTATGGCAGTCATTGTTCGAAGGCGTCATCCTCACGATGATCGTGATGATGCTGTTCCTGCATCTGTGGCGCAACGCCGTCGTCGTCATGGTCGCGATTCCGACGTCGATCCTCTCGACGTTCATCTTGATGAACGCGTTCGGATTCCATCTCGACTCAATGTCGTTGATGGGCCTGTCGCTTATCATCGGCATCCTGGTGGACGACTCGATCGTCGTGTTAGAAAATATAACGAGGCATCGAGATTTGGGTGAAGATCCAATCGACGCCGCGATTAACGGCCGCAGCGAAATCGGCGGGGCCGCCATCGCGATCACGATGGTCGACGTGGTCGTATTTTTGCCGATCGCGTTCTTGCCGGGTATCGTCGGTCAGTATTTGCGCGAGTTCGGTTCGGTCATCGTCATCGCGACGCTCTTTTCGCTACTCGTATCGTTCACGTTGACACCGCTGTTGGCGGCTCGCTGGAGCGTCAAGGAGCGTTCGACCGCCAAGCCTCGTTGGATGGACGCGCTGGGCTCGTGGAAGGTCGCGCTGTCAATGGTGGCTGCGGCCGCCGTGGTCTATTTCATCCCGTTCGGCATGCTGGGACTGCCGAAAGAATTGAACCTCGTCATTCCGGTCATGATTTTTGCAGTGCTCTTTCTAGGCGCGTTCGTTCAGAACTACGACCGCATCCTCAACTGGTACCGCACGCGCGCGCTCTCGTTCGCACTCGAACACGGATTGTTCGTGGTGTACGTGTGCGTCGTTCTGGTCGTCAACGCGTTGACGTTGGCTGCCGGGGCCGGCAACACGACCATCGGCGTGAACGTCATCTTCCTGGCTTTGGCGCTCGTCTGGCATCTCGTGGGGTTGCTCGTCCGCCGCGCGTTCTCTTCGAAGAAACTCGACATGCGCTGGCGCCGGACTCGCCGGATGCCGGCCATGCGACGGGCCGGCACGGTCGCTATGGATGGCGCCGTTAACGCCGTTCGAATGCTCGGGCAGTGGTTCGCCGCTACCGGCCGCGGATTTTGGCTTACGGCCGTGACGTTCGCGTTGCCCGTCGCGCTGGCGATCGCGCTCCCGATTCTCGGACCGATCAGTTTCGATTTCGTGCCGGCGGTGCAAAACGGTTCGATCTCGATGACCGTGACATATCCGCCCGGAACGCCGATCGGCGTCACCGAAAAGTACGTGAGCCATCTCGAGGCTGCGATTCTCAAAATCGACGGTATCCAGTCGGTAAGCTCGACCGTCGGGCGCAAGCCCGAGGGCTGGGGTAGCGCGATCGGCGACAACTACGCGCGTCTCAACGCGCAAACGCTTCCCGACCGGCGCAAAGAGACGTACTCGATCATCGATAAAATTCGCCCGCTCGGGTACTTAGTACCGGGTGGTTCGTTCGAGGTCGCGGGCGATAGCGGCGGCGGCTCGGGCAGTTCGATATTCTACTCACTCTCGGGTCCTGAAGATGCGATCGGACCGGCGGCCGAAAAGGTCGCGAATTTCCTGCGTCAACAAAAGGGCAGCGTCAACGTCGACACCAGCAACGAGTTGGCCGCTCCCCGTTTGAACGTAAACATCAACGCACAGCGTGCGGAGGTACTGGGCGTCGCTCCGGCCGACGCGGCAGCGGTCGCACGCTTTGCGGTCGACGGGGCGGTCGCGACCAAGGTGCGCACCGAAAATGGTTTGGTCGACGTGCGCGTGCAGTTTCCGGTCGGATATCGCTCGACGGCAGAAGATCTTAAAGCAGTGCGAGTGCGCGCGCAAGACGGAACGATCGTCCCGCTTGCCGATATCGCCGACTTCGTGTGGACCTCAGCACCGGTCCAGATTCAGCGCTTGAACCGGCAGCGCGTCGTGAACGTCTACGGCGGCGTACTCCCGGGCTACTCGCTGGGCACCGTGACCGGCCCGCTCGAAACCGCACTCAAGACGCCCGGATTTTTACCCGAAGGCGTGGGTTTAACGGCGCAAGGTGACACCCAGTACATGATCGAGACCCTGCAAAACATGGGCATCGCACTGCTGACGTCGTTCATGCTCGTGTACATGCTGATGGTGATTTTGTATGGTTCGTTCTTGGAGCCGCTGATCGTTATGTTCTCGGTGCCGCTGGCAATCATCGGTGCGTTAACGGGATTGTCGGTGATGCATCGCATCGAGCCGAACGCGGGTCAATCGCTGAATATCATTTCGATGATCGGCATCGTCATGCTCTTCGGTCTCGTTTCAAAGAACGGGATATTATTGGTGGATTATTCGAACACGCTCTGCAAGCGCGGAATGCGCGTTCGCGAGGCCGTGTTGCAGGCCGCCACCACGAGATTCCGGCCGATTCTGATGACGACGTTAGCGATGATTTTCGGAATGCTTCCGCTGGCGCTGGGCTTCGCCGAAGGCGGCGAGTGGCGCCAAGCGATGGGCACCGTGATCATCGGCGGTCTCGCCAGCTCGCTGATTCTCACACTGTTTCTCGTGCCGATGATCTACAACTCGTGGATCGGGTGGTACGAGCGACAGGCCGACCGAAACGCTGTGGCCGCCGAGATGGCGCAGACCCCGGCGCCCGTCGGATAATATCGGGCGCTCGCTCGTTTGCCGCCTGCCCGGCCCGGGTATCGAAGCGGTATGAAGGTTTTCTCGACAGGCCGCGTAGCTCGCTGCGCGGCGCTGTTGGCGGTGTTCGCTGTCGCGGTGCCGCTGGAGACCGCGGCCCAATCCGTCACCGTGGTGGTTAACGGCCAGCCGGTCCAGTTCGATCAACCGCCGGTAGTGCAAGCCGGGCGCGTCTTCGTACCCTTGCGCGGCGTTTTCGAGCGTCTTGGCGCAAGCGTGGTGTACTCCAACGGACAGATTAACGCGACCGCCCACGGGACCAGCGTTTCGCTCACGATCGGTTCGCTGCAAGCGACCGTCGGTGGGCGCCAAGAGACGCTCGACGTGGCGCCGTTCTTGGTCGGCGAACGCACCCTCGTGCCGCTGCGCTTTGTCGCCTCGGCGCTGGGTGCGAGTGTCAATTGGAACGACTCGACCAGCACGGTCTCGATCACCGGAGGCAAACGGCAACCGGGTGGCGGCGGTCCGCCTCCGGTCTATCCGCCTCCACATCCGCCCATGCCGCCGCCGCCCACGCCGACAGCGGCGCTGGTCTATCATTGGCCGACCGGGACGATTTACAACCATCAGCCCCAGTTGCGATTCGAATTGGATCGCCAGGTCCGTCCGGGCTCGTTCCAAACCTCGATCGACGGCAAGCCTGTGGACGTTACGATCTCGCGCAGCGCGAAATGGTACTACTTCGCGGCGCCGCGATCGCTCCCGATGGGCAACCACACGGTCCGCGTTCGCGGCCGGACGCAGCGAGGCGACGCGTTCGATGTGCGCTGGACCTTCTACCAAGCCGCCTATTAAGCGCAACGAAGGCATGCCCCGACGGGCGTTGGTGACGGCAGCCGCGACCGGATTGGCGGCGCGGGCCGCCGTCTCGCTGGCAGCCGACGGCTTCGAGCACGTAGCGATAACGTATCGCCGGACGTCGCCGGATTCGACGCTGGCCGCGATTGCAGCCGCAAACGCCTTCGGGAGCGCCGATCGCATCGACTTCTCGGCTCCGGCGAACGACGTCGAGCTGCGGTTGCGCGAACTCGTCGAGCTGCGAGGACCGTTCGATACCTTGGTACACGGAGCGGGGCCGCTAACGGTCAAGCGCTTCGAGCGTTTGACGCTGGAGGATTACGCCGAGGCGTTCGATGGCAACGTGCGCAGCGCGGTGCAGGCGGTGCGAGCCGTCCTTCCCGGCATGCGTGCGGCGCGATTCGGGAGGATCGTGGTGTTCGGATCGCTCGGCGCCGCCACGACGCAGCCGTTTGCCGGCTCTGCATTCTATCAAGCGGCAAAAAGCGCGCTTACGACCTTCGCGCGCGTTCTCGCACTGGAGGAAGCGCGTGACGGAATCACCGTCAACGTCGTCGTTCCAGGCTATGTCGGCGACAAGACGATCGACCGCGAAGTCGCGCGCTCGCGGACGGCGCCGAATCCCGTCGGCCGCGCCGGAAGCGCACAGGACATTGCAGATGCCGTCCGATTCCTGGTCGCTCGCGACCAAGATTTCGTGACCGGAAGCGTCCTCGACGTCACCGGGGGGGCGACGCAACTCGACGAGCGAAACGAGCCGCACCCATGATCAACGGTGACGGTACGAACGACCATCGAGCTTTTGCATTGCCCGGCTCCCGGGCCAACTACGGACCCGATCGCATCGTCGAAGTCGAACGAATTGCGTTAGATCTTCGACCCGACTTCGACGCGGAAACGCTGGACGGCGTCTGCACGACGACGGTGCGAGCGCTCGACGAGCCCGTCGAACGGCTGCAGCTCGATGCGGTCGATCTCGAAATCGCATCGGTCGAACGCGACGGACAACCCCAGCAGTTCGAACGGCGCGACGGAAAACTCGACGTCTATTTCTCTCCGCCGCTTGGTGCGGGCGAGACGACGACGTTCGCGGTACAATATCGCGTGTCGCACCCGCGCCACGGATTGTTCTTCATCAAGCCGACGCAAGCGCAGCCGCAAAAACGCGTGCATCTGTGGACGCAGAGCCAGGACGAAAACGCGCGGTTCTGGTTTCCGTGCATCGATCGTCCCAGCGAGAAACAGCCGACCGAGACGCGCGTCGATGTGCCCGCCGGTACCTTCGCGCTCGCGAACGGCGAGTTGGTCGAGAAAATCGATCGGGACGGCCGGACGATCTATCGCTATCGCCAGGACGTTCCGCACAGCACCTACCTGATGACGATCGTCGCGGGACCGTTCGTCGAAGTCGGCCAAGGAACGGCCGGCGCTGGAAAAACGCCGGTACGGTACTACGTCTTGCCGGGGCGAGAAGCCGACGGCGAGCGCGCCTTCTCCAACACGCCGCGGATGATCGAGACGTTCGAAAAGCGCACCGGCCGCGCGTACCCGTACGCCCGGTATTCGCAGATTGCGGTCGCCGATTTTATTTTTGGCGGCATGGAAAACACGGCGGCGACCACCCAGACGGACCGCACACTCCACGACGCGACGGCGCATCTCGACTTTTCGAGCGACCCGTTGGTATCGCACGAATTGGCGCATCAATGGTTCGGCGATCTGCTGACGTGCCGCGACTGGGCGCACGCGTGGCTGAACGAGGGTTTCGCCACCTTCTTCGAAGCCGTTTGGCGTGAAGAGAATTTGGGATTCGACGAATACGAATACGATGTCTTCGAGTTCGTTTCGGCCTATCTCGACGAAGACGCCAATCGATATCGCCGTCCGATCGTGTATAATCGTTTCCGCGATCCGATCGAGCTGTTCGACCGCCACTTGTATCAGAAGGGCGGCGCGGTGCTCCACATGCTGCGCGGATACCTCGGCGACGCACGTTTCTGGCGATCGATCCACCGCTACGTGGAGCGCAATGCCGAACGCAACGTCGAAACGATCGATCTCATTCGCGCGATCGAGGAAGCGACCGGGCGAAACGTCCGCGCGTTCTTCGACCAATGGGTTTTTCGCGGTGGCCATCCCGAGCTGAAGGTAACCGTCGAGTGGGACGACGAGCGGCGCGTGGCTACCGTGACGATCGATCAAACGCAGAAGGTCGACGACGAGAATCCAGCCTATCTTTTCGACGTGGATCTCGGATTCGTGCCGACTCTTCCGGCTCTGACGAGTGGAGAAGGCCCGTGTCCCGTGGCGGGCGAGAGGCGTCTGCACGTACGCGTGGAGCGCGCGCACGAAACCATCGCGATACCGCTGGACGCCGAGCCCAAACTCATCCGTTTCGATCCGGGCGCGTTCGTTCTGGCCGACGTTACCTATGCGTTCGGCGCGCAGCGATCTGCAGCCGTGCTCGCGGGAGATCCCGACGTAGTTGCGCGGATTCGCGCCGCGCGCGAACTAGCGCGAGATGGTTCGTCGACCGCGGTCGACGCGTTACGCGCGTCGTTTTCGAGCGAACCCTTTTGGGGTGTGCTCGCGCAGTCGGCTTCTGCAATCGGCGGAACGCGAGCACCCTGGGCGCGCGACATACTTTTGGGAGCGCTGACCCACGAACAGCCTAAGGTTCGTCGCGCCGTCGCGACCGCGCTAGGAAATTATCGCGACGCCGATGTGGCCGGAGCGTTGCTGGACGTTGCGCGTTCGGATGCATCCTATTTCGTGCGCGCGGCCGCGCTGGAGAGTTTGGGCAAGACGCGGGACGCTCGCGCGTTCGACGTTCTGGTCGCCGCGTCGCACGAACGAACCTGGAACGGAACGGTGGAAGCCGGGGCGGTTCGGGGGCTGTCGGAGTTGGCGGACGCGCGCGCGCTCGAACCGATCCTCGACACGACCGCCGGCGAACGCGATGAAGGCGTCCGGCGCGCGGCTCCCGGTGCGCTGTCGCGTTTGGGCCAGTTGGTCGAACCGGCGCGGACCGCGGTCGTCGAAGCGCTCGAACGCTTGATCGACGATCCCGCATATTTGGTGCAGTTAGCGGTGGTTTCGGCTGCCGAATCGCTCGGAGACTCGCGTCTCCTTTCGTCGCTCGACCGCCTGTCGTCGTCGGCCAGCGACGCTCGCACGCGTCGAGACGCGGTGGAGGCAATCGTCCGCATTCGCGAAAACGCGAAGGTGC
Source organism: Candidatus Tumulicola sp. (assembly GCA_036490475.1). Taxonomy (NCBI): domain Bacteria; kingdom Bacillati; phylum Vulcanimicrobiota; class Vulcanimicrobiia; order Vulcanimicrobiales; family Vulcanimicrobiaceae; genus Candidatus Tumulicola; species Candidatus Tumulicola sp. Next base: position 754,051 of record DASXDT010000005.1, on the reverse strand, counting down.
CGTCGCAAGTAACGGCAATGCGAAGCGACATCGATGGGCTACGTGAAGAGCAGCGGAAACTACAGGAGAAGATCGAGGCGCTCGCGCGGACTTAGGCGCAGACTCATTGCCGTCGTCGTTTTGATTGCGTGCGTTACGTTAGCGGCCTCCTTATGGAGCCGCGATCGCACGGCGCACGCGGCGGCCCGTCTGCCCCAAGTGCGAACGCCATCCGATCTCTTTCGCGACTTACCCGCGTTACTCGAACCGTCTGCGCCGCCGTCCTGGAGTTCTGCCGATACTCGGCGGCTTCGCGACGGAATGGCGGATGCGTTTCGTCCTGCGACCGCGGGTGCGCACCGCTGGAGCTTGGCCGTGGTGGACGCCGCCGGAAACATGTTGTTCGACGACCGCGCCTCCGACGCCGTGACGCCCGCCAGCGTGCAAAAGCTGGTGGTCGCAGCGACGGCGCTCGATGTGCTCGGCCCGACGTTCCGTTACCACACGGTGCTCGCAGCGCAACAACCTGCCGGCGTCGACGGGACGTTGAATGGGAATCTCTGGCTCGTCGGATCGGGCGACCCGTCGCTAACCCGCGAAAACTTGCAGTCGGGCGTTGGAATGTTGGCGCGTTCGGGCTTGCGGCGCGTTCGCGGCGCGGTCGCAGTCGACGCGAGCGCGATGAAAGGCCCCGAGCAGAATCCGCATTGGAGTCAGGACGATGCCGACGAAGATTATGCCGCGCCGACCAATGCCGTCTCGATCGATGAAGACACCGTCGAATCGACGCAAACGGTCGGCGGCGTGCAAGAACATTTTTGGACCGCCGTGCACGGCGTCAATCGCTGGGCGGGAGCGGTCGTCGATCGTTTGCTGCGCGATCGCCGCATCGCGGTAGCGACCCGACCCGTCGTCGCCCCGGCACCGCTCGATACCATCGTGCTGTGGGATCACCGCTCGGACTCTCTTCGCGGACTCGAAACGCACATGCTATTCGTTTCGGACAATCACTATGCCGAGCAGTTGTTGCGTTCGCTCGGCGCAGAACGCGGACCGGGCGACGATGCGGCCGGGCTCAAGGCCGAAGCGCAATTCTTGAGCGAGCGTGGAATTCCGCGGCCGGGATTGCAGTTGGCCGATGGAAGCGGTCTGGCCGACAGCAATCGGATCGCGGCCATTACGCTGGCGCGACTCTTGGCCGACGCGCAGTCGCGCGGCGGAGCGTCGTCGATGTATATGCTGCTGCCGGCCGGCGGTCGCGAAGGTACGTTGCGTCGATATTACTTTACGACCGCGCTGGGGCGCGTTCGAGCGAAGAGCGGGCATATCGACGGCGTCGCCTCTTTGGCGGGATACGTCAATACGCTGCATCACGGACGCATAGCGTTCGCGTTCATGATCAATGGCTCGCCCGGGGATCCAGACGCTGCGATCGTTCGCGCGGTCGATCGTTTGGCGACGCTGTAACCAGGAGGGTTGCTGTTACCGATGCTTGACGAAACGACACTGACGCGACTGCTGAAGCGTTCGTTGCGACACGGAGGTGAATTCGCCGACGTGTTCTGCGAGCGGCGGATCGTGCGTTCGTTTCGCTTGCAAGACGGCCGCATTCATGAAACGTCGATCGGCGTTACGGCCGGCGTCGGCATTCGCGTGATCGTCGGAGAGTCGTCGGGGTATGCGTTTTCCGACGAACTTGAAGAAGAGGCGCTTCTGCGCGCGGCCGACGCGGCCTCGTTGATCGCCCGCACGAGCCGCGGTGGTACCGTCCGCATCGAACCCTTGAAGACCGCCGCGATCGCCGACTGGTATCGCGTTGCGACCCATCCTAGCGGCGAAGAGCGCTTCGTACATTTACTCGAACGTGCCGACATCGCCGCTCGTGCGTTCGATTCGCGCGTCGCGTCCGTGAACGCGCACGTGTCGGAAGAACTACAAGAAGTGTGGATTGCCGCTAGCGACGGCCGTTTGGTGCACGATCGTCGGCCGATGGTCGCGCTGGGCGTGCAAGCCGTGGCGGGTAACGGGCGCGAGCGCGGCTCGGGCTTTGCGGGCGACGGTGGCCGCACGTCGCTGGCGTATTTCGACGAGCACACGCCCGAGGCGCTGGCGTCCGAAGCCGCTCGCGTCGCAACGGTCAATCTCACGGCGATCTCGGCGCCGGCGGGCGAGATGGAGATGGTCGTCGGCAATGGCGGCGGAGGCGTACTGCTGCACGAAGCCGTCGGCCACGGGCTCGAGAGCGATTTCAACCGGCGCGGAACGTCGCTCTACAGCGGGCGCGTCGGCGAACGCGTTGCGAGCGAGCTGGTCACGATTTACGACGATGCAAATCTGCCCGAAGAACGCGGCAGTCTGAACGTCGACGACGAGGGCACGCCCGGCCAACACAAAGCGTTAGTCGAGAATGGCATTCTGCGCTCGTACATGCAAGACCGGTTGAACGCGGGTCTCATGGGCGTGGCTTCGACCGGGAGCGGCAGGCGGCAATCGTTCCGGCACTTGCCGCTACCACGTATGTGCAACACGTACATGCCGGCCGGACAATCGTCGGTCGATGAAATCGTTGCATCGACCAAGCGCGGCATCTATGCGAAATCGTTCGCAGGCGGCCAGGTGGAAATCGGCAAAGGCGATTTCGTGTTCATGGTGGGCGAGGGATATTTAATCGAGAACGGACGAGTCACTGCGGCGGTGAAAAATGCGACCATCGTCGGCAACGGACCCGAAGTGATGACGAAAGTTGTCGCGGTGGCCGGCGACTGCCGTTTGGCTCGCAGACATTACACCTGCGGCAAGAGCGGCCAGTACGTTCCCGTCGGAGTCGGGATGCCGACGGTGAAAATCGCATCGATCACCGTCGGAGGAACGCAGGGTGCCTGACGCGGCGCATGACGTCGCCGAACGCGCGGTCGAACTGGCTTTGCGCGAAGGTGCCGATACCGTCGAGGCAACGGTGTCGATCGACCGTCGGTTTCACGCCGAAGCGCGCGGTGATGTGGTTTCGCGATTGGAACGCTCGACCGCCAAAGCGTTGCACGTTCGCGCATTCGTAGACGGACGCAAGGCGACGCTCGTTACGTCCGATTTTACGGCCAGCACGCTTAGCGAGATGCTGCGCCAAACGATTGCAGCGGCGGCCTTCGTCGCGCGCGACGAACTGGCCGGCTTACCGGAGCGATTCGCGCAGGCGGTTCCGGATTTAGGACTGCACGATCCCGCGATCTCCGAGCGCGAAGAATCCGTCAAAGTCGAAGAAGCGCTCGAGCTCGAGCGCGCGATTCGCAAGTTGGACGCACGCATCGTCAACTCCAACGGTTCGCACTACAGCGACGCGATGTCGGAGATCGCGATTGCCAACTCGGCGCAGTTTTCGGGCTCGTATCGTTCGACGCGAGCGTCGCGTTCGAGTGGTCCGGTTGCGGTCGACGGGCGATTCAAGCGCACCGGCCATTACGGAACTGCCGCGCGGCGTCTCGACGAGCTGGAACCGCTCGAATTGGTGGCCGGCAACGCGGTTCGTCGCGCGACCGAGATGTTTGGCGCTCGTAAGCCGTTAACAATGCGTGTGCCGGTTATCTTCGAACGCGACGTGGCAGCGTCGATCGTCGACGATATCTTCGCCGCCCTTTCGGGCGCGAACGTCGCTGCAGGCAACTCGTGGTTGATCGGCCGGATCGGACAACGCGTCGCGGCGGACAGCGTAACCATCGTCGACGACGGGCGGTTAACCGGGCGCTTGGGGAGTTCTCCATTCGACGGCGAAGGAGTGGAAACGCGGCGTACGCCGGCGATCGAAAACGGCACGCTAACGACCTATTTGTGCGATACGTACTACGCGCGCAGGTTAGGCCTACAGAGCACCGGAAACTCAAACGGAAGCGGTGTGGGTGCCAACAATTGTTTTCTGCAAGCGGGGACTGCCTCGCTCGACGACGCAATCGCGGCGACGCCGCGCGGCGTGCTCGTGCTCGACACGATTGGCTTTGCAACCGAGCATGCTAGCGGAACCTACAGCCGGGGCGCACGCGGCTTTTTCATCGAGCGTGGAGAAAAGGCATATCCAATCGACGAGTTCACAATAGCCGGCGGGTATCTTGAAATGCTGAATGCGATCGACCTTATCGGAAACGACCTGCGATTCGACGGTGCGGTCACCGCACCGTCGTTCCGGGTATCCGAGATGACGATCAGCGGCAACTGAGCACGAGGTGTAACGACATGTCATTACCCCCTATCAGCTTTACGCTCATCGTGCGCGTCGAGATGCCAAACGAGCCGGGCGCGTTCGGATCGCTCACCAATGCGATCGGCGACGCGGGCGGCACGATCTCGGCGGTCGACATGCACACCGTTACGAAAACGCGCACCGTACGCGACGTCACGATCAACGTTGCTTCGGACGCTGTGGCGGACGACGTTCGCTCGGCGGTCGAAATGCTCGAGGGAGCGCGTATCGTCAGCGCCTCCGATTCGACGTTTTTGGCGCACCTCGGCGGAAAGATCCGCATCGAACCCAAGATCCCCGTCAGGACGCGTCAAGATCTGTCGACGGTGTACACGCCGGGCGTCGCGCGCGTTTCGATGGCGATCGCGGCCGATCCAAGCAAAGCGTTTTCGCTGACGATTAAGCGAAACTCGGTTGCCGTGGTCACCGATGGCACCGCAGTGCTGGGTTTAGGAGACATCGGTCCGCTCGGTGCCTTGCCGGTGATGGAAGGCAAGGCGATGCTGTTCCGGCAATTTGCCGGTATCGATGCATTCCCGATTTGTTTGGATACGAAAGATCCGGACGAAATCGTCGAGACCGTCATCCGAATCGCTCCGGTGTTCGGCGGCATCAACCTCGAGGATATCAGCGCACCGCGATGTTTCGAAGTGGAAGAACGCCTGATCGAAGCGCTCGATATTCCCGTGATGCACGACGATCAGCACGGCACGGCCGTCGTCATCTTGGCCGCGCTCATCAACGCCGCCCGCGTGGTGGGTAAACGGCTGGAGGATCTCCGCGTCGTCGTTTCTGGTAGCGGCGCGGCGGGTACGGCAACTATTAAGATGTTATTGGGTGCGGGCGTGCTCGATGTCATTCCAGTCGATCGCAGCGGCGCGTTGAATCGCGATGACCGGTATGAGAACCCACACTGGAGATGGCTAGCCGAACATTGCAACCGCGAAAATCGCCGCGGTTCTTTGGCCGAAGTGCTGGCCGGCGTCGATGTATTTATCGGCGTTTCCGCGCCGGGTATCTTAGCACCCGAACATATCGCGCGCATGGCGCGCGATCCCATCGTGTTCGCGATGGCCAACCCGACGCCGGAAATTATGCCCGACGTAGCGGCGCCGGTCGCGGCCGTGGTCGCAACCGGACGTTCGGACTTTCCAAATCAGGTCAACAACCTGCTCGCGTTTCCCGGAATCTTTCGCGGTGCCCTCGACGTACGAGCTCGCCGCATCACCGAGCGCATGAAGCTCGCGGCGGCATTCGCGATCGCGGGAATCGTCACCGATGAAGAGCGCAATCCCGAATACATCATTCCAAGCGTATTCGATACGCGCGTTGTCGACGCGGTGGCGAAGGCGGTTGCAAATGCCGCCATCGACGACGGCGCGGCACGCCGTTCGTCGAAGAACGAGGGCGAGGATGTTTCAGTCCGCGTCTAGCGACGGCGCCCGCGAGTATCTGGCTCCGGGGCGGATTTTAGTAGTGGCCGCCGACACGCGCGTCGCGGATATGCGCACGAACGCCTTCCGCGCAGCCGGGTATGAAGTGCGTGCGGCGTCGACTGCGGCGGCGGCGCTCGATCTGGCCGGATCGTTCGATCCGGACGTGGTCGTTCTGGATGCGGGTTTGCCGAATCGTTCGGGCTTCGATGCATGCGAATCGCTGTCGAAATGCAGCCAGGCTTTTATCGTCATGGTTGGCGGCGAGGCGCACGACAGCGACGTGACGCTTGGATTGGAACTCGGCGCCGACGACTACGTGGTCGAACCATTCGCGGACTGTGAGTTGCTGGCTCGCGTTTCGTCGTTTTTTCGCCGGCGCCTGAAGATTGCGGGGCGGCGCACCGGTCCCGGTCTCGCGATTGGATCGACGCGCCTCGACCACGATTTGCACACGCTCTCCCACGACGGAAACGACACGTCCTTGACCGCGCTAGAATTCCGTCTCATGTGGTGCCTGGGTGAGGCCGAAGGGCGATTGCTGGGACGCGCACAGCTCCTCGAGTCGGTCTGGAACGACACGTCGGGCGTGCAAACGCGCGTGGTCGACGTTCACGTCGCCGCCTTGCGAAAGAAGTTCGCCGAAATCGGCGCTCCGCTCCTAATTACGAGCGTGCGAGGCGTCGGATACCGGCTGGACCGCCGGGATTAAGCCGGCGTCCGCGTCGCTAGCGCGGCATTTTCGATGCGAATTCGCACGAATAACAAACGTGCGTTGAGCACCGAGAAAACGATCGCAATCGCGACGGCGCCGAACGCTAGTGGAAGGGTCGCAATCTCCCCGGCGACGATGATGTAGTTCGGGTGGCGCACGAAGCGATACGGACCTCGCCGTACCAGTGGCGCACCCGGCAACGTGAGCACGCGGGTCGTCCAGTACGGCCCCAACGATGCGACGACCCACACGCGCGCCGCCTGCAGCAATGCGAAGACGCCCAGAAGCCACCAGTCGACCGCGGCAAACGGCGGAATCCACAACGCCATCGCGGCCAGCCACGCCGCATGCAGAGCGATGAAGAATGCGTAGTGATTGCCGCCGACTTCGATCGCGCCCCGGCGCAGGAGCGCCAGCGTGTTGCGGCGCGCGTAGACGAGTTCGATGCAACGCTGCAACACCACGATTGCAAGAACGATTCGAACGACGCTCACGGGCGTTCCAATAAAACGAATCCGGCGGTAAAACCGGGGCCGAGCGCGCTCACGAGCGCGCGTCGCCAGGATGGGTCGTCGAAAGCGCGCGCGAGTACGAAGAGCACCGTCGCGGCCGACATGTTTCCGTAGTCGCGTAGCACCGTTCGCGCTTCGGTCAGTGCTCCGCTTTTCAAGTCGAACGCGGTTTCGAGCGCATCCAGCACTTTCGCCCCACCCGGATGGCACAGAAACCGATCGACGTCGCGCAAATGCAGACCGTCGCGCTCTAAGAACGACACGGCGACATCGTGCAACTGGGTCGATACCAAAGCCGGAATATCGCGAGAAAAAATAGCGCGCAACCCTTCACCGGTAACGTCCCAACCCATCACGTCGAGCGAAGCGGGCCACGTATATTCGCCGGAACGGCCGACGGCAGGGCCATCGCCCGACGTTTCCAGTAGCGCGGCCGCCGCGCCGTCGCCGAACAACGCAGTAGCGACGATGTTGCTTTTGGTGAAGTCGTCCCGTCGAAACGACAACGCGCACAGTTCGACAACCAAGAAGAGCACTAACCGTCCGGGCATCGAGGCCGCGATCGTAGCGGCGCGCGCTAAACCGAGCGCACCGCCGACGCAACCGAGGCCGAAAATCGGCAAGCGGACGACGTCGCGCGCCAGCTGCATGCGCTCCATGAGCAGGGCATCCAGGCTCGGCGTAGCGATGCCGGTGGTCGACACGACGACGATCGCGCCGATTTCGCCGGCGCTACGACCGGCGCGCTCGAGTGCGTCGCGCGTGGCCGCTTCGAGAAGGTCGAGCGAGGCTTGCAGATAGATCGCGTTGCGCTCTTCCCAGCCGTGAGCTTCTTCATACCACGACATCGGCACGCACGAATAGCGGCGCTCGATTCCGGTATTTGCAAACATGGGCAGCATCCGGACGATTTCGGGCGATCGATGACCGAGCGCCAGACGAATCCGGGTTGCGACGTCGTCCTGATTCAAGGCATAGGGTGGAATCGCCGTCGCGACGGAAAGCAGGCGTGCTCGCCCTAAAGTGTCTCTGGTTTCCGTCGCCACTCGCCCGCCTTTCGCTACGACGGTAAACTGCCTTCCAATCTGAATCGCCGCCTGCGTCGGCAGGGGGTCCCGCAACGCCGCCCGTAAGCCTCCCGTTCCGTGATTGGTCGATCGATGGCGGCGGCGATTTTGGCCGCCGTTTTCCTGGGCGCCGCCCCGGCGCACCCGCTTATTCAGTACTCCGCTCCGGCCGGCAATCGTCCGGCCGGTACGGACTCGTTACATCGCACGCAAGGCATTCTGCCGAACGGACGGATCGTGGCTCCGGCCGGCACGTCCATTCCGGTCGGGACGGACCCGGCGACGATCGCTTTGACGCCCAATGGGCGGTTCGCGATCATCACCAACAGCGACGATCGTTTCGGTGGTACTCAGGCGCAAGCGGCTCCGTTGGTGGCCGGCGCGTCTCTGGCGGTGGTCGACACCACCTCGATGCGGCTAGCGAGCGTCTATCAAGATCCAGGCATGTCGTTTTCGGGTGGGGTAGCGGCGTTGAACGATCCGGCCCAGCCGGGACGAACGATCGTGCTCGCTTCCGACGGTCCGCACGGAGCGATCCTGGTATTCGATCTCGGGGCGGACGGGACGCTCACGCCCGAAGGGCGGCCGATCGCATTGGGAGACGCGCCGCCGGCCTTCCCTGCCGGTATCGCGCTCTCGCCCGACGGTCGCACGGCCTACGTAGCCGATCAGCGCGGCGACGCCGTCTTCGCCATCGACATCGCCCGGCGCGCCTTCGCATCGAAGGGCCCCGCCGGTTACGCTCCCGCATACATCGCGGCCGCCCGCGGACGCGTTATCGTCACCTCGGGCGGCGCCGGAGCATTCCGTCCCGTAGCGTCCCCGGCGCCGGCGCCCCCGTTCGGTGCACCGCCGTTCGATGCAGACCGTTCGATGGTTTCCTCGGTCTTTGAACCCGGGCCCGACGGCCTGCCCGGCAACGTGCCTTATCGCGTTCGAATGGATCAGGAGCCCGACGGCTCCCAGGTGGTTGGAGGCGACGCTCCGGGTGCGGTTGCGGTATCGCGCGACGGCTCCACCGGATACGTCGCGCTCTCCAATGTCGACCGGGTTGCCGTGCTCAACCTCACCGGCCAACCGCGCGTGGTGCGCGGACTGGATTTGCGTTTGTTTCCAAATGCTCCGTACGGCGCATTACCGAGTGCCTTGGCGTTAAGCCGCGACGGAAAACGATTGTTCGTCGCATTAGCCGGCCTCGATTCGGTGGCGGTGTTAGATGCGCGCAGCCCCGCGCGATATCGCTACGGACTCGTGCCGACGGGCTGGTTTCCGACGGCGCTGGCAGTCTCGCCGAGCGGACGTTATCTGTATGTTGTCGCCGGCAAAGGTGTCGACGGATGGGGCGTGCTTTCTCGCATCGACCTCAAGCACACGTCCTTGATCAAGGCGACCATGAACACGCTGCGCTACACGCGCGTCGCCGGCATCGCGCGCTTCAACCCGGTCGTTCCGCCGTTGCGTTCGGGACACCGTAGCGAGGTCGTGCAACATATCGTCTATGTCGGCATCGATCCGCAGACGTTCGACGCTGCGTTTGGGGACGGTGCGAACCCCAACGCCGAACCGAATTTGCGCGCCCTGGCCGCTGCGTATGCATCGGCAGACAACTTTTATGCCGCCGACCGCGATCGCGGTGTCGCCCGCGCGTTTTCGTATTCAGCAGCCGCGACGTTAGCTACCGAACTCGCCGCTCCGATTGGATGGACGCACGTCCCGCCTGGAGCGGGAGCGGACGATCCGGCGGGTTACGCTCGCTTCGGCGGTCTGTTCGACGCGTTGTCGCGCGCGGGATTGACGTATCGCGATTACGGGGCGTGGCTAGCGCAGTCGGGTTTCGACGGCGCGGCCTATCATCTCGACGTTCCGGCGCCGGTGGGACTCGCCGCCAACGCCGACCTCACGTATTCGGCGGCCGCCGATCCCGAAAAGCGTGCCGATGAATTTGCTCGCGACATGCAACGCTACGTCGATGCCGGTCAGGTGCCGGCCTTCACCTACGTGCGTTTAACTGGGGCGCCTCACGCATCTCCAGCGGCCGACGACCGCGCCCTAGGCCGGGTGGTGCAATATCTGTCCACGACGGCGGTGTGGAGTTCCACAGCGGTGTTCGTCGTACCCGAGGGCGTCGACGGAAGCGCCGATCGCGTCAATCCGCTGCATAGTCTTTGTGTGGTTGTCTCGCCGGCCGCCAAGCGTGCGTACGTCGGGCACGCCAATTTGTCGGTGGCGAGCGTCCTAAAGACCGAGGAAGAAATGCTCGGCCTCGATCCGCTCGGTTTGAACGATCTCCTTGCGACCGATATGGCCGACTTCTTTGCCGCCGCGCCCGATCCGCAGCCATACACAGCGATTCCGTAAGGGCGAGTCGCGTCAAAGCCGCAAGGCTGAGGCGTACTCAAGCCGGAACCTGTACGCAGTATGACCACTGAACGTGCGGCGCATTTCGGCCCGCGACTGGTAGTGTCGCCGGCCGGCACGCTGCGCGCCGCCCTGCTGGTGCGCCCCAACGAGACGATGGAGCGTGGTAAGCCGTTGCAGGGCGAGCCGAATGCGATCTACTCGCGCGCCGTCGAGCAGCATAAGGTGCTGTGCGATATGCTGCGATACTTCGGCGTCGATGTCGTGACGCTTGAAGCGCAGAGCGCCGATGCATACGAGGTTTCGGCAGTCGATGCGGCGGTGACGTTCGCAGACGGGGCTATGATCGCGCGGCCGAGCGCGATGAACCGCCGCGCCGAAGCCGATCGCATTCAAGCCGAGTTCGCGCGGATCGACATTCCGTTGGCGGGCCACATCGTCGCTCCCGGATTGCTCGACGGCAGCGACGTCGTGATGGCCGGAACCACGGCCTTCGTCGGCCGCGGACGGCGCGGAAACGAGTTGGGCCGCAACGGATTCTCGGCAGTTGCTCGCGCGCACGGCTATCGCGTGGTCGACGTACCACTGGGCGATACGGCTCCGGCTCTGTCCTCGATCGTAGGCGTGATCGCGAACGATCGCCTCGCGGTCGCGGCGGATCTCATCGATCGCTCCGTTTTCGACGGCTTCAAAGTCGTCGAACTCGAGCGCGGCGAGGAACTAGGGGCGGGCGTTCTCTGTCTGGGAGACGGACGCGTCATTTCGGACATCCGTTTTCGAACCTCGTTGCGCGCGCTGCGTAAAGCCGGCGCTACCGTTGAATCGCTCGATCTGTACGAATTTTATAAGCTCGGCATCACGCCGTCGATGCTGGCTTTAGCGCTCAAGCGCGACTAAATGCGAATAGCGATCATCTCGGATATCCACGGGAATCTCGTCGGTCTCGATGCGTGTTTGGCCGACTTGCTGGCACAGGGCGGCGCCGACGCGATCGTGGCCGCCGGAGACCTTTGCCTCGACGGTCCGAAGCCGAAGAAAGTGTTGCAGCGGCTTGCCGAGGTCGGCGCACGCTGTATTCGCGGCAACACCGATCGCTACATCGCAGGCGACGACGAAGAGGGCACTCCCATCGAGGATTCGCAGGTTGCGTGGACGCGCGGCGAGTTGGGCGAAAAATGGCTGACGTGGTTGCGCGAGTTGCCGTTTGCTTTGCGAATCGGCGACGAAGGTAACGAACTATTGATCGTGCATGCGAATCCGAAAACCGACGACGAGCACTTGTGGCCGGATGCCGACGAGGCGACGCTCGAGCGGCTGATCGGCGACGAACCGGCGACGGCAATTGCGTTCGGACACTTGCACGTTCCGTACGTTCGCATGTGGCGCGGAAAACTGCTGATCAACGTGGCATCGGCCGGGTTGCCGAAGGACGGGGATTCGCGCGCGTGTTATGCGATCGTCACCGAACGCAATGGCGGCTGGCAAGTCAAACATCGCAGGGTGGCGTTCGACGTGAAGAAAGTTGCAACCCAATTGGCCGATTGCGGGATTCCGGGAAGCGATGAACTTATCGCGACGCTGCGCCGCCATCGGTACAAACGGCTAAAATCGCAAATTCCATAAACCCTACGCCGTTAGCCATAAAAGTTGATGGCCTCGTAAAACGCTACGGCGACTTCGTCGCGGTCGACGGCGTTTCGCTGAGCGTCGGCGCGGGTGAGTTTTACGGTTTCTTGGGCCCGAACGGTGCCGGCAAGACGACCACGATCAACGCAATCGTCGGCTTGGCGCAGAAGAGCGCCGGTTCGATTTCGATCATGGGTTACGACAATCAGACGCAGTGGCGCGAAGCGCGCCGGCTGATCGGCGTTTCACCGCAAGAGTTCAACTTCGACCGTTATCTTTCGATCCGCGACGTGCTGATTTACGCTGCGGGGTATTTCGGCTTGCGTGGCAGCGAGGTCGCCGATCGCGCCGACGAACTGCTCGAACGTTTCGGCATCGCCTCGAAGTCGAAAGTCGAGTTCACGAAACTCTCGGGCGGCCAAAAGCGTCGCTTGTCGCTCGCGCGCGCGCTGATCCATCGTCCCGAGGTGTTGATTCTCGACGAACCGACCGCCGGGGTCGACGTGGAACTGCGAATCGAACTGTGGGATTGGTTGCGGCAGCTCAATTCCGAGGGGATGACGATTTTCCTCACGACGCATTACCTGGAAGAGGCCGAAGCGCTGTGCAAGCGGATTGCGATCATCCGTGCCGGGCGCATCGTCGTCGAGAAACCGACCGCCGAGTTGATCGCCGGTAGAGATTCCTTGCAAGACGTCTTCCTGGAACTTGTGCGAGCGTGAGCGGCGTCGCGTTATGGACCCTGACCCGTCGCGAGATGGTGCGCAGCCTCAAGGTAATCAATCAAGTCATCTGGCCTCCGATCATCACGACGCTGCTGTACGTGTTCGTTTTCGGTGTGGCACTGGGCCACAGTTTGCCGAGCATGCAGAACGTCAGCTACGCACAGTTCTTGATTCCCGGATTGATCATGCTCCAAGTGATCGACTCGTCGTACGGCGAGTGCTCGAGTTCGCTCTTTCAGGGGCGATTCATGAATTCGATCCAGGAGTTGCTGGTGGCGCCGATGTCCGCCATCGAGATCGTCGGTGGTTTCATTCTCGGCAGCCTGGTTCGCTCGCTGTTGATCGCCGGGTTGATCACGGTGCTGGGTGTGGTGCTGGTGCACGCGGTCCCGCAAGATTGGCTTTCGTACTTTGTGGTAATCTGCGTCGTTTCGGTGCTCTTTTCGGCGCTCGGGTTGATCTTCGGTCTGTACGCGGAAAAATTCGATCACATCGCGGTCCTCACGACCTTCGTCATCACGCCGTTGACGTTCGTCGGCGGAGTCTTTACCGATACGTCGCTGTTGCCGGGCTATCTGCAGAAGCTGGAACTGATCAACCCAGTGTTTTACACGATCGACGCGTTCCGGCGCACGTACACCGGCCGGAGTTTCTTGCCACCGGAGCTGTCGATCGCTGCGATCGTGGTCTTGGCCGTTGCCGCCGTCCTCATCATCTGGCGTATGATGGCGACCGGCTACAAGCTGCGCACCTAACCGCCTAGAAGAACGGGTTGTGCGCCCGTTCGAGCGCGAGGGTAGTCGGCGGTCCGTGGCCGGGCATGACGACCGTTTCATCCGGTAAGGTAAATAGCTTCGTACGCACGCCGTCGAGCAGATCCGCATACGTGCTCGTGTCGCCGAACGCGCCGCCGACGCTGCCCGCGAACAGCGTGTCGCCGCTGAAGACCGTCGACTGGAAGAGATAGCACGACGAACCGTCGGTGTGCCCCGGCGTATGCAGCATGCGAATCTGCGTGCCGTCCTCGCCGAACGGCAACGACTCGCCATCGCGAACGCGCAGTGCTTTGGGCGCCAGCGAACCGATAGCCGCGACGTCGAGTTCGTGCATGACGATACGCGCGTCGGGAAAGGCTTTCGCAATATCGGCCGTCGCGTCGCAGTGATCGGCATGCTTGTGCGTCACGAGAATGTACTGCAGATGATAGTCGCCGTCGCGTAATACGCGCAGTAAGTTGGCGGGAACACCGGCCGGATCGACCAGCGCCGCACGGCGTCCGCCGTCGAGAAAAAAGACATAGCCGTTGCTGGGATGCGGATGTTGCGCGTGATGGCGTACGTCGTCGACCGAGATGCGTGGCGGCGCCCACGCGCCGGCCGCACGTTCGACCAGCTTGCCGGGGTCGAGCTTCAGGATCCTAGCGAGCGCGCCGGCCTCATCGGCCGAAGCGGTGCCGTCGTCGGCGAGCCAACGCTCGATGGCGCGGGCATCGATGCCGGTCGCGGCCGCCAAGCGGGGCGTCTGGACGGCGTTGCCGCGCATCGCTTTGCGCAGGACGTCGCCAAAGGTGTCCTCGAGAATCGAAGCGTCCATGCGGCCTCGTTCGCGTATGGCGGGGCGCTTCCCGGATGCCCGGCGGCAACCGGAGGCACTTACCGAGCGGTCGAAGCATCCGGATATGGAACGCGTCGCGATTATTGGCTCTGGACCCGCGGGACTCACCGCTGCAGTGTATGCGGCGCGAGCGAATTTGGCGCCGCTGGTGCTGGCCGGCGGATTGTACGGCGGACAACTCATGCTGACCACCGAGGTCGAGAATTATCCGGGCTTCGTGGACGGCATCATGGGGCCGGATCTGATGATACGGATGCGCGAGCAAGCCGAACGGTTCGGCGCGCGCGTCGAAAATGTCGATGTCACCGCGGTCGACTTCGCGGCAAAGCCGTTTCGGCTTACGACGAGCGAAGCGGAGTACCGTGCCGAGACCGTCATCGTGGCGACCGGCGCGAGCGCGCGTTGGTTGAACATTCCGGGCGAAGAGAAATTGCGCGGCCGCGGCGTCTCGACGTGCGCGACGTGCGACGGCGCATTTTTTCGCGACAAACATATCGTGGTCGTCGGCGGCGGCGACTCCGCGATGGAAGAAGCGCTCTTTCTCACGCGCTTCGGGCGGCGCGTTACCGTGATCCACCGGCGCTCCGGGTTGCGCGCAAGTAAGATCATGTCGGCGCGCGCGACGTCGCATGAAAAGATCGATTTTATCTGGGACACCGTGGTGGAAGAAGCGATCGGCGAGACGCATCTGCGCGCGCTCAAGCTGCGCAACATCGTGGACGGCAACGTCTACGACTTCGACGCCGACGCACTGTTTATCGCGATCGGCCACACGCCGAACACGGGCATTTTTCGCGGACAGCTGGATCTGGACGAAGCCGGCTATATCGTTTCCCCCGACGGCGTTTCGACCAATATCGAGGGCGTGTTCGTGGCGGGCGACGTTAACGATTTGCGCTACAAACAAGCGATCACCGCCGCCGGCGCCGGCTGCCGCGCGGCGATGGACGCCGAGAAGTTCCTGGAAGCGATGGAGTTCTCGATCACACCAACCGCCGTGTAGTGGCCGGCAGGTTCGGGCTTTCCAGACCGCGCAGAAAAGCGGGCTACTTTTACGGAGGAACTTTATGCGCGTATTTACCGCCGCCGTCACGATTGCGGCGCTCGGCATCGCTTTACTCGGACGCACGGTCGCGTCGCCAACACCGACACCCGTGCCCGGAGGCGCGAACCAGGCCGCCGGTACGTCCGGGCCGATCACCGGCCAGCTATTCAACGGTAAACTTCGCCTTAGCAAGATGTCGCTGACGCCGAAGACCGACCTCGGCGACAATTTTCTCGTCTTTTCGACCATAGTCGCAAACGGCACCAAAAAAGATCGCGAGGTCTTACTGCAAGCCCATCTTGCAGATGCCGACGGCGTCACGCTCAATCAGTCGCCCGGCGACCCGAATGGAGGCCCATGTGCTCTGGCGCCCGGCGCCGCGTGCCGCAACTCGTTTAGCTTCAAGATCACCGATCCGCAGTTCAAACCGGTCAAAGTGCTGGTCGAGGAACTTGGTAACGGACCGCAGCCTGTGTTTCGCGTGATTCTGGTTCCCCCGTCCTCGCAAGGGTGAACGTAGCGAGAGCGTCCGCCGTCATCGCTCTGGCGGGCGCTCTCTTCGCTTTTTCGGCGCCGGTCCTAGCCGTCGAATCGACGCTGCCATCAGCCGGACGAATCACCTCCGATATCACGAGCGTGATGCAGCGCTATAACATACCGGGGGCTACGGTTGTAATCACGCGCGACGGCCACGTTATCTATACGCATGCGTTCGGCTCGAGCGATCTTGCGACCGGAGCCCTGTCTCAAGATGACACCCACTACGAAATCGGCTCCATCACCAAGCAATTGACGGCCGCTGCGATCCTCCAACTGCACGAAGCCGGCAAGATCGATATCGATGCGAAAGTCGCCGTCTACGTTCCCAGCGCCCCGCACGCAAACGAAATCACGGTTCGCCAATTGCTCACGCAAACGAGCGGGCTTCCGGACTACCTCGATGTCACGGGCGTAGACTCGAGCAAGCCGGCCACCTACGACCAACTTATGGCGAGTATCGCGGGCAAGCCGTTGCAATTCCCGCCGGGTAGCGCGTGGCGTTATAGCAATACGAACTACATCATTTTGGGCCGCATTATCGAGAACGTATCGAAGGAACGATACGAGGCCTACATCAAACGTCACATTCTCGAGCCGCTCGGAATGACGAATACGTTTACGATCGGCGACGAATCGTCTATTCCGCGGATGGCGTTCGGCTATCAGCTCGTCGACGGACATCTGTCTCCAGTGCGCGGCGCCATCAGTCAGTCGTACGCATGGTCTGCCGGCGATCTCGTTTCGACGGTAGGCGATGTGGAGAAGTGGAGCAGCGCGTTGCAGAACGGACGCGTCATTTCGCCACAAGACTATGCCCTCATGATCACCTCGCAACCGACGACGCAAGGCGAATCCGGATACGGCTTCGGGTTATTCATCGACTCGGTCGACGATCAACCACGAATCGGACACACCGGTGGCGACCCTGGCTTTACCGCGGCCAACGAGTATTTTCCCAAACAGAACGTTCGCATCGTTGCACTGACGAACGATGGAAACGCAAACGGTCATCCCGAAGCCGGCGAGATTTTGACGAACGTTGCATTCGAAGCTATTCACCCCGAGATCGCGGCGGCGGCGCTTCGGCCGGCGCCCGGCGAGGATACGGCGGTGACCGCCGGCGTCGCAAGATTATTTACGAGCATGCAGTCGGGTCGTGAAGCCTATTCGACCTTAGCGCCTCATTTGGCCGAACGGTTCAAGAACCAGTTCGCGGCGCTGTTTGCATCCGAATTCGCTCCCTACGGCGCGCCGACCGCATTCGTCTTTCGAGGCAAGCGAGGAGAAGCGGGAAAGCGATGGTTCGACTACGTCGTTCATTTCGGACCCGGCGTTACGCTAAAATTCGCCGTAAGTTTCGACCAAGCGGGAAAAATCACGGGTTTATCGTTCGGCTAACGTCGCGCATTTGCGCGAACGAATCTTGCACGAACCGGCGCTGCATGGCTCGGCCGAACGGATATGCGAGCCAAACCAGCGGGTGCCGCGGACGCGACACCGCTTCGATGCAGTACGAAACGATTTGCGTGGTCGGGTCGAGATCGATGACGAACCGCTCTTGGCCATCCTCCACATGTGTGGCCGTCGTTTCGTAGAGAAACCCGGATCGGTTTGCGGTATCGACGGTTTCCAGGATTCGGCATACATTGAGCGACCATAGACCGGCCGTGTGCGCCTCGACCCCGATGACTTGCCCGTCGGCGATGGCTGCGGTCGGATCGACGACCGTGACCCATCCCATGTCGAACTGACGCCACCTCAGAAATGCTTCGCGCGCTACAGCGAGGACACGCGCGCCTCGACCGATTTCGACGCATGAACGGTCGTGCACGAAGCCTGCAGGCAACGTTCCGATACGTCCTTTTCCGAGCGTCAGGAGCCGCGGACTCGTGCCGCGCGCAAGGCTTTCCCTAAAAAGGATCCGTCGCCGTTCGCTCTCGCTCATTCGCGTCCGGCGGAACACGCGCTTCGAGCCGGCCTTATCCGAGGAGGTTTTGCAACGCCGGCGCCAGTTCCGGAAAACGGAACTGGTAATGCAACTCGTCGACGGTACGTTGCGGAAGCACTTTTTGTCCGGTCGTTACGATCGACGAACCATCGCCGAGCATGGCCTTGAGCATGAACTCGGGCACGGGAAGAAACGCCGGGCGCTTGAGTACCTTGCCCAGATCCTTCGTGAGCTCGGCATTGGTCACGGGATTCGGCGCGGTGGCATTGTACACGCCGTCGCCGCGCTCGATTGCCGCGAGATAGATGCCGACGACGTCGGCGATGTGAATCCACGATACCCATTGCTTTCCCGAACCCACCGGGCCGCCAGCACCCAAGCGAAACGGCGGGAGCATCGTCGCGAGCGCTCCGCCTTCGATGCCGAGCGCTACGCCGGTGCGCAACGCGACGGCGCGCATTCCGAAATCCCGCGCACGAAACGTCTGGCGTTCCCAGCCGACACACACATTTGCCAAAAAGTCGTCGCCGTGCGGCGAGGTCTCGGTAAACGTTGCGGTTTCACTCGCGCCGTAGTAACCGATTGCCGATGCGGAAATGTACGCCGACGGTCGCGCAGCCTGCGCTCCCAGCGCGTCGAGAAACTGACCGGGAAGCTCGATCCGGCTATACGAGATCGCGTGCTGGGCTTCGGGCGTCCAGCGTTGTGCGACCGGTTCGCCGGAAAGGTTGACCACGACGTCGCATCCCGCCACGGTTTGCGCTGCAACCTGCGGATCGCGCAGCAAAGCGGCTACGATGTCGTCTCCGCGCGCAGCCAACGCCACACAAAGATGTTTGCCGACGAAGCCGGTCGAGCCCAAGACGCCGATCTTCATGCCGGGACGCTGCCGGTACCGACGAGTGCTTCGATTTCTTCGGGAGCCTTTGGAATTGCGGCCGTTAAATTTTCGTAGCCGCCGGGCGTCACCAGAATGTCGTCTTCGATACGGATGCCGATACCGCGAAAACGCTCGGGCGCATCGCTGTCGCGACGGACATACAACCCCGGCTCGACGGTGGTGATCATACCCGGCTGCAAGCGAAGCGGCGTGTCGTCGGGCTCGCGATACGGTCCGGCGTCGTGTACGTCTAATCCCATCCAATGCCCGGTCCCGTGCATGTAATATTCGCGATAGGCATCGGACGCGATGTTTTCGTCGACCGATCCCTTCAGCAAGCCGACGTCGATCAAGCCTTCGACGATCGTACGCACCGTCGTATCGTGAAACTCGTTGCGCTGGACGCCGGGCCGGACCCGATCGATGGCGGCTTCTTGTGCGGCCAGCACGATGTCGTACAGCGCGCGTTGTTCGGGTGTAAAGCGTCCGTTGACGGGCCACGTTCGCGTGACGTCGGTAGCGTAGCAGTTAAGTTCGCAGCCGGAATCGACGAGCAGCAGTTGCCCTGATTCGAGCCGGTCGCGATTGTTGACGTAGTGCAGCACGGTGGCGTTATCGCCGGTCGCGACGATCGATTCGTATGCGATGCTCTCCGCGCCGAGCCGCCGGTACTCGCTTTCGATCGCCGCCTGTACGGTGTATTCGTACGCTCCGGCCCGCGTGGAGCGCATGCCCGCCGCGTGTCCGGCATGCGTGATCGCGCAGGCGCGGCGTAGCACTTCGATTTCGTCGGGGGTTTTACGCAGGCGCATGAGGTGCAGCGTGGCGGACGGTTCGGCAACGACGTAGGGCGAACGGCCGCCGCGCCGCGTTTTCTCGCGAGCGGTTTCGAGCGCGTTGCGGACGATCCGATCGACCGGGCCGTGGGCACCGAACGCATAATGCATCGTCGTCGCCCCGATCAATAAATCGGGCAAACGTTGCTCCAGCTCGTCGATCGGATAGGCCTCGTCGACCAGCAGCGTTTCGCGGGCGCGCTCGACGCCCAAGCGGCCGCCGGTCCATACTTCCTGGTCACGATCGCGCCGCTGCATAAAGAGAATGCTGCGCGCTTTGTCGCGCTCGGGTGCCAACACCAACACGGCGTCGGGCTCGTTGAAACCGGTCAAGTAATAGAAATCGGAATCTTGCCGGAACGCGTAGCTCGAATCGGCGTTTCGCAACACCGTTCTTGCGGAGGGGACGATCGCGACGCCGCCGGTTAGTGTGGCGAGCGCATCGTTCCGGCGTGAAGCATAGGGCTGCATCGTGCTCCCTCCTAGATCAAGCCCAGGAGCACCTGCGCCTCCGAATCGAGCCCCTGCGCATACACCTTGGGGTGCGTCAAATAGAAAAGCGCCATGATTCGCATGGTGAAGCGATGCGGCGCCGGCCGTACGAGCCGATCGATCCCACGGCGAGCGAGCGCCCCCAGTACTGCGACGCGCCGGTCGCGTTCTTCGGGCGGACGCAGGGCGGCAAAATTCAAGTCGTTACCGGCGCGATCTTCGGCCTGGTCGATATACGAATCGAGAAACACGTGCAAGGCTGCGATCGCTGGAAAATATGCGTCGTACGTTGCGTCGAGCGCATCCGCGCCGTCTGCAAGTAGCTCGAACAACGGTGCGTAAACTTGCAGCTGCGATCCGGCGGCGCAAGCGAATTCGTCCCAGGTGAGCGCCTCGAAGCGTGCGTCGAAGCGCAGCTCGAACCAGGCTTTGCAAGCTGCTTCACGCTCGTCCGGCCGAAAGTGCGCGAACGTCTGCATTTCGCCGTATAACAGCGCGGCTTCACGAAAGTTCGGTAGCAGCCGTTCGTATCCGTCGACGGCGGCGAGCCGCGCGCGAACGCGGTCGACCAGCCAGCGCAGATATCCGGAATCGTCGCCACCCGGCCCGGCGGCGTAATAATCGCCGGGCGATGCGGACGGGTCGAGCGCGTCGGCAATAGCACCGTGCAGCACCGGGTACGCCGCCGCCGGGACGTTTGGATGGCGGTCGCACAAGTTGTCGAGGTAATCGTAGATCGATTCGAGCGGCACGACGATGTCGACGTACCGCGCTGCTTGCGCCGAGGGTAAGAACGCTGCGAGCACGCCGGCGCCCGCCGCGTGATACGACTTGGCTCGAATACTGTCGAGCGCTTGGCGGCGCAGGTGTACGTCGGCGATCGTCTCCGCCCGGGCCCGGATCGTCCGCAGTTCGCGCGACGCGCGCGGGACGATCGCCAGCAGAAACTTTGACAGCGCAGCGACGTCGGGCACGCCGCCGGCGAGAAGATACGCGAGGCGGCGCGGGCTGCCGACGACGTGCCGCACCGCCCACGCGATTTCGCTACGCAACCGGTCTCAAATTCCGCCGACGAAGCGTCCGGGATTCAAAACGTTGTTTGGATCGAAGCGGTGTTTGAGCGCGCGCATGGTTGCGATTGCGCCCGGTTCGCGTCCCCACAGTTGCAGCGTGTCGCGGTCCGGGTGTTCGCAGGCGATGACGATCGCGTTCGGGAGCGCCCGGTGCAACGCGTCGTCGAAATCGTTCATACAGGCTGCGAGTCGCCGCACGTCGAGCTCGCTGACGCGCAGGATCGTGTCGCCGTTCATGAGGTCGACGATTCGCTCGTGGCGCAGCTCGAAACGGCGCGCGCATTCGGCGGCCGCTTCGGCGGTTGCGATCGCCTCGCTCGGCAACGAGCCGATACGATACGAGATCGAACGTTGTCCGAGGGCGGACACATAGGCATCGACGATGCGTTCCAGCGCCGCGGGCGCACGGTTATCGAGCACGTGGGCCGCGGGAACACCACCCCGGCCGAGCGCCGAGCGTAACTCGAGGCCGGCGCGATCGACGAGCGCAGTGCTGCCCTCGAGAAAGATTGCGAGTCGTCCGTCGTCGCCGGTGGGCCGATCGTCGGCCGCCGAAAAGCCGTCGAACCAAAACGCGGCCGCCGGGACGACGCGCAGATCGCGCAACTGTGCGATGGTGGGTTCGAGCGATCCATCGGGAAGCGCGGCGAAGAACGCACGCGTGCGCTCGGGCAGCGCCAACGTTTTGAGGTTGGCACGCACCAGCACGGATAGCGTTCCGAACGAACCGACGTACAAGCGGCTCAGATCGTATCCGGCGACGTTCTTAACGACCATGCCGCCCGCACGGGCGACGGTTCCGTCGGCGAGCACGACGTGCGATCCGATCACCCAATCGCGGGGCGGTCCGTATATGTGGCGGCGCGGTCCGCGCCAACCGGCGGCCAACGTTCCGCCGACCGTTGCGTTCGTGGCAAGCGGCGCGTCGAACGGCAGCATCTGACGGCGTTCGGCGAGCGTGGTGGCAAGTTCCGACAGTCGCGTGCCGGCAAGAACCGCAACGGTTAAATCATCGGGCTCGAAGTCGATGATGCCGGCGATCGTCGTGGTCAGGATTTCGAGGTCGACCGCGGGGCGTGCGCCCATGCCGGCGAGCGTGTTGCCGCCGGTGACGCGTACCGCGCGGCCGTCGCGATCTGCGCCGCCAAGAAGACTGCTGAGCTCGGCTTCATCGACCGGCGCCGCACGTTCGCTGTCGTTCACTGCGGTGGAGGGACCATTTCGGCGCAGCGCGTTCCCGCTGGAAAAATCTTCTCCGGATTGAGCGAACGGTGCGGATCGAAGACGTCGCGCACGCGACCCATCGTCGCCAAATCTTCGGTGCTGTAGACGCGCGTCATCGCGTCGCGCTTTTCGTAGCCGATGCCGTGTTCGCCGCTGATGGTGCCGCCCAAATCGATCGCAGCCTGTAAGATCGCGTTGCCGCCTTCCACGACGGCCGCGACTTGGCGGCGGTCGCGTCGGTCGTACATCATCAGCGGATGCAGATTACCGTCGCCGGCATGAAAGACATTGCCGATCGTGAGATCGTATTCGCGCGCCGTCTCCTCGACGACGCGTAGTGCTGCCGGAAGTTTACTCCTGGGAACGCACACGTCTTGGGTGTAGTAATTGGGTGCGATCCGTCCGGTCGCACCGGCCGCACCCTTGCGTCCGGCCCATAGTGCATCGCGTTCGGCCTGCGTTCGAGCGCTGCGCCAGGATACCGCGCCGTGCTGTTTCGCGATCGCGGCGATCGCGCGTTCGCAGGCCGCGATGTCGTCGGCATAGCCGGCTTGTTCGATCAACAACACCGCTGCCGCGTCGGTCGGATAGCCGGCCTTGAACGCGGCTTCGACGGCGCCTGCAATCACGCGGTCCATCATTTCCAGCGCGGTCGGTACGATGCCGGCGGCAATGATCGATGAGACCGCTTCCGACGCCGCTTCGATATCGCCGAAAGCGGCGACCCACACACCGACCGCCTCTGGTAATCGCTGTAGCCGCACCCACGCTGAGGTGACGATGCCGAGCGTGCCTTCACTGCCGGTAAGCACCGCCGTTAGGTCGTAACCATAGTCGTCGACCGATGTGGTGGTCACTTCGCCGTCGGCGTCGACGATTTCCAAACCGAGCACGTGATTCACGGTGGTGCCGTACGACAGACAATGCGGGCCGCCGGCGTTCGTGGCGATGTTGCCGCCAATCGTCGACGTTTTTTGCGACGCGGGATCGGGCGCGTAGAACAGTCCCTCCGAGCGCACCGCGCGAGAAAGATTGAGATTGATCAATCCGGGTGCGACGCGCGCGCGCCGGTTTCGTACGTCGACCTCGAGCACACCGTTCATGCGCGCCGTCCCGATGACGACGCCGCCGGCGACCGGAACCGCGCCGCCGCACAATCCCGTTCCAGCGCCGCGCGCGACGATCGGTTGTCCGCAATCGCGTGCGATCTTGACGACGGCCGATACCTCGCGCGTCGAGGCCGGAAGCACGACCGCTGCGGGCGTGCCGCCGCCGGTATAGGCGTCGAACGAATAGACGGCAAGATCTTCCGGTTCGGTTTTGACGGCGCCCGGACCGAGCGCTTCGACGAGCCGGCGATGCAGCCCGTCGTGCACGCTATCAGGCATACAACAGATACTTCGAACGCAACGCTTGGAAGTTGCTCGTGCGCGAGTTCCATTGTGCGAGGATCGCGTCGGTGGAAAGACCGTGCCGCAATCCGAGCCGCAACGCGTCGGTTCCCCAGTCGCGGTCGAGAGCGGCCGGGTCCTTCATGACGATCGCGTTCGGCGCGATTTGCCGAATCGTTACCAACAGCGAAACCGACGTCTTGACCGGCAGAAACGCCGCCGGATCGTCGACCGACAAACGCACGCCGCTCAGCGTTCGGCCTTTCCAGAAGCCGGCGCTTGGCGACCAGCGCGCCGCCTCGAACGATACGCCGGGCAGTCGATGCGCGTTCATCGCGTCCGCGAGCGCGTTGCCGTCGAGCCCGAGCGTGCCGGCGAGAAAAAACGGAGTGTCGGTGCCGACGCCGTTGTTGATGCCGGCGTTGTCGATTAAGCCGGTGCATAACAGTACGAACGTCGTCTGCCATTGCGGCACGTTCGGAGACGTGCGAACCCAGCGCAATCCCGTGTCGGGCCACACCATCGAACGTTGCCAGCCGCGCATCGGAACCACATGGAGCTGGGCACCGATGCCAAAGCGATCGTTGAACAGGCGTGCGAGTTCGCCGACCGTCATTCCGTGACGCATGGCGATCGGGTAGAGCCCTATGAAGGACGAAAACGCCGGCTGTAATACCGGCCCTTCGACCGTCACACCGCCGACCGGATTGGGCCGGTCGAGCACCCAAAACGCGATGCCGCGCGCGCGAGCCGTCTGCATGGCGTACGCCATGGTCGAGATATACGTATACGCCCGCGAGCCGACGTCTTGAATGTCGAACAGGAGCGTGCGGATCCCGGAGAGTTCGGCGGCATCGGCATGCCGGGTTGCGCCGTACAAACTGTATACCGGCAAACCGGTTTGGGAGTCGACGTACGACGACACGGTCGCACCGGCCGGCCGGTCCCCGCGCAAGCCGTGTTCGGGCGCAAAAATCGCGCGCACGTCGAGTTGCGTGCGACGGCGCACCGCGTCGACAATGGATTCACCCTGTGATGTGACGCCGCTTTGATTGGTGATGATGCCGACGCCACCGCCCGCTAGTTCGCGCCACGCTCCGTTGAGAAAAACGTCGTCGCCCAAGGCGAACGGCACCGATTGCGCTACGAGTGCACGCGGCACGGTGGCCAGCATTGCGCCGGTCGCGGTTTGGGTGATGAAACGCCTGCGGTTCACGCTACACGAACTGCGGTTCGGCCGCGCGATCGATCAGGCCGGCGTCGTGCGCGCGCTCGAATAGTGCGTGCACCGCCTCGATGCCGAGTTTACCGATGTCGTCGCTGAACTCGTTGACGTACAGATCGATATGCGAGCGCATCACCGTTTCGTCCATTTCGGTGGCGTGCTCGCGCACGTACGGCATGATGGCAGCTTCGTTCCCCCGCGCGTACGCGAGGCTAGCGCGCACGGCTGCCGAGAGCGCTTTGGGATCGGCGACGTCGTCGCGAACGGCGATCGCGCCGAGCGGAATGGGCAGCGTGGTCGCGTCTTCCCACCATTCGCCGAGGTCGGTCACCGAGATCAAATTCGCGTCGCGATACGTGAAGCGCGATTCGTGAATGATGAGGCCGGCATCGACCTCTCCGGCCACGACCGCGTCGACGATACGGTCGAAGCGCACGACCTTGGTTTTGGGGCGGCTTCGTAGCGCGAGTTGCAGGAGCAGAAACGCGGTGGTACGTTCGCCCGGAATCGCGATCGTGCAGTCTGCAAGACCCGAAAACAGCTCGGGTACGCCGCCCGGTCGAGCGACAACCAACGGACCGCAACCGCGTCCGAGCGCCCCGCCCGATCGCAGCAGACGATATCTGCCGGTGAGAAACGGCACGGCGCCGTAGCTAACCTTGACCAACTCGTAGGCACCCCGCGCCGCGCCGGCGTTGAGTTCGTCGATGTCCAGCAATTCGGCACGCACCGGTGGCGCGTCTTCGAGCAAACCGTTGGTCAACGCGGCAAAGATATAGGTATCGTTGGGACAGGGCGAATACGCGAGGGTCAACGGTGTCATGTGGCGGCGTCCTCGTCGGCGATGTGATCGAACAGTACGGTGGCGATACGCGCGAGACCGTCAAGACCGGCCTGGAAATTCCATCCCGAGCGCTCGCGGTCGCCGGCGCGATTCGAGATGCCGCGCAGCTGTACGACGGGCACGGCAGCGCGAGCGCACGCACGCAATACGGCAAAACCTTCCATCGTTTCGACCTGTGCGCCGGCGCCGCTGAGGCGTTCTGCGGTCGCTTCGGTAGACGTGACGCGACAGACCGTCACGCCGTGAAGCGTCGCGAACCCGTGCGCCGCTATCGCAGAAACCAAGGCGCTATTAGAAACGGCCCGATCGACGATCGTAGAATGCGGCGGCAGCGCCAGCGGGCGGCCATCCTCGAGCGTCAACTCGATGCGGTCGTCGACCACGATCACGCCGTCACCGATCGCAGCGGCGCCGCCCAGCGCTCCCGCGATGCCGGCATCGACCACTAGATCGTAGTGGTTGCGTGCGAGGGCGGTCGCCACGGCACACGCTGCTTCGACCGGACCGACGCCGGATACGAGCACGTCGACGTTAGCACGAGGCGCCCACCACGACAGCTCCCGGTCCACCGCGCAGGTGAGCAACACGGAGCGAATTACGGTACCCCGATGAATTTGTGCGTCTGCAGCGACAACCGGAAGCGCTGCGGGTGCGCTTTGGCATACTCGATGGCGATCGCGACGTTTTGCGGTTTGTTGCCTTCGGGTTGCAGCAGCAAAACCGGGAGCCGCTCGAACAGCGCAACGTGCTCTTCGGGAACGCGCCGGTCGACGATCAGTTTGGCCTCGTCGGCGCGCGCCGCCATGCGCGGATCGACGCGTTCTTTCGGCGAGACACAGAGCCACACGTCGTCCGGAAGCGGCGCATAGACCGTGCCGTTGGACTCGACATGCACGCGCCTGCCATCGGCGCGCAGCGCGTCGATCAATGCCGGCGTTTCGGCTTGCGCGAACGGTTCACCGCCGGTCAGCACGATGGCGGGACGATCGGGGCTCCACGCTCTGACGTCGTCGACGATCTGCTCGATGCTGCAAAGTGCTTTCATCGAATAATCCGTGTCGCAAAAATCGCACGACAGATTGCAGCCCGCCAAACGGACGAACACGGCGGGCATGCCGGTCCACGTTCCCTCACCCTGCACGGTGTAGAAGATCTCCGACAACGCGATCACGTGCGCGTCACGACGCGCCGGCGACGTCGTCCCGGCAGACACGCGCGCATGAGTCTTGCGTTTCCCACAAGACCAACTCGTCGAGGCCTTCCAGCGTTCCGTCCAGCCGTTCCCAGGCCCATACGAGGACGCGTTCGACCGTCGGATTGTCGACGATATCGTTCAACGTCTGGTGGTCGAGCACGTCGACCACGCGCTCGCGAACCACGCGCTTGATGTCGTCGAAATCCACGACCATGCCCTGCGCCGGACCCGCATCGCGCAGCGGTCCGCGCACGGCGACTTCCAGGCGATACGAGTGTCCGTGCATGCGCGCGCAACGGCCTAAGTGGTGCGGGAGAACGTGCGCCGCTTCGAACCGAAAGCGGCGCCGGATCTGCAAGGCTGGTCCGCTTATAGCGTGCCGTCCGGTCCCATGGCTTCCAAACGCCGTTTCAATTCTGCGAGGAAACCGCTGGCGACGTAGCCGTCGACCACTCGGTGATCGAGCGACAAGCAGGCGTTCATCATACTGCGAATCGCGAACGAGTCGTCGGGACGCACGACCATCTGCTTGACGACCGTTTCCATCGTGACAATGCCGGCCTGTCCGGCGTTGATGATCGGTGCCGACGCCCACGAACCGTTGGCGCCATTGTTGTTCACGGTAAACGTACCGCCGGTGAGATCGTCCATCGTGAGTTTGTTCTTGCGGGCGCGCTCGATCAATTCGCCGCCGGCGACTGCCAGGCCGCGAATCGACAGCCGGTCGGCATTCCGCACGACCGGGACGACCAGATTGGTCGGTAAACCGATCGCGATGCCGATGTTGGTGTCGGCCGGAACTTCGATGCCGCCGTCGTTGAAGCGCGCGTTCATCAACGGGAACGCACTCATCGCTTCGACGACCGCGCGGATGAAGAACGGCAACAGCGTGAGTTTATAACCCGTATCGCGTTCGAAGCGATCCTTCTCGCGCGCGCGCCACTTCCACACGTTGGTGACGTCGATTTGCACCATCGACCACGCGTGCGGCGCGTTGTGCACGCTTTCGACCATGCGTTCGGCGATAATACGCCGCGCCGGCGACAGGTTGATCGTCGTTCCCGGAACCGGGCTCGCGTAGGTCGACGTTCCATTCGCCGCGGCCGGCTTGGCCGTCGACGTCGAAGACGCTGCCACCGGAGCGGCTTGCGCTGCCGGCTGTTGCGCAGCTTTGACGATATCGTCAGCCGTTACGCGTCCGTTTGCGCCGCTGCCAGAAACGGTGCGAATGTCGACGCCGTGTTCGCGCGCCAAGCGGCGAACGGCGGGCGACGCGCCGCGCAATGCGGCTTCGCGTCCGGCCTCGCCGTTGGCCGATGAAGCGATACTCTGTCCGGCCGTCGATGCACCATTGCTCGACGCTTGCGCCGGAGCCGGCGGAGCGGCCGCCGGCGCGGCCGGAGCCGTTTCTTGCGTCGCTGCGCCGACTTCGTCGATGATCGCAATCGGGGTGCCGGTTGCGACCGTTTCGCCTTCGGCGACCAGCACTTCGCGAATCGTTCCGGTTACCGGCGACGGAACTTCGGCGTTGACCTTATCGGTCGAAACTTCGACAAACGCTTCATATTTTTCGACGTTGTCGCCGACTTTCTTGAGCCACTGCGCGACCGTGCCTTCGGTGACGGTTTCGCCCAGCTGGGGCATCGTGATGGTGGTCGCCATTAGAACGCCACCAAGTCGCGCATCGCTTGCGCCATGCGTTCGGGTGACGACATATATTCCTCTTCGAGCGGCAGCGCGTAGCCCATCGCCGGAACGTCGGGAGCGCAATGCCGGCGGATCGGTGCATCGAGATGGAAGAGCGCTTCTTCGGCGACCATCGCGCTGATTTCGGCACCGATACCACCGAACTTATTATCTTCGTGCACGATCAACAGTTTGCGCGTTTTCTCGACGCTGGCCAGGATCGTTTCTTTATCCATCGGACGAATCGAACGCAGGTCGATGACCTCGACCGATAGACCCTCGCCGGCGAGTTGTTTGGCGGCTTCGAGCGCCCAATGAACGTAGAGGCCGTAGGATACGACCGTGAGCCGCGTGCCTTCTTGCAGCACGTTGGCTTTGCCGATCGGAATTGTGTAATGACCGTTCGGCACCTCGCCTTTGATCAGGCGATACGTCTTCTTGTGTTCTAAGAAGAGTACCGGATCGGGATCGTCGATGGCCGCGTTGAGCAAGCCTTTGACGTCGGCTGGAAACGACGGCGCGACGATCTTGAGGCCGGGAACGTGATAGAACAACGCTTCGATCGAAACCGAGTGCGAAAGCGCGCCGCGCACGCCGCCGCCGTAGGGAGTACGAATCACGAGCGGACACGTGTACTCGCCGTTCGAGCGATAGCGCGTCTTGGCGGCTTCGCCGACGATTTGATTAAACGCCGGATAGATGAAGTCGGCGAACTGGATCTCGGCGATCGGGCGCAAGCCTTCCATCGCCATGCCGACCGCAATGCCGACGATCGATGCTTCGGCGATCGGCGTATCGATCACGCGCGATTCCCCGAACTCTTCGATAAAGTCTTTGGTGATGAGGAAGACGTTGCCGCGCGGACCGACGTCCTCGCCGATGATGATCGTGCGGTCGTCATTTTTCATCGCCTCGTAGAGGGTCGCACGCACCGCTTCGACGTTGTTCATCACGGTCGTCGCCGACGTTTCGGTCACTGCCACGGCTGCCAGGCTCCTTCGTAAACGTTCGTATAGAGATCGGCCGGTACCGGATACGGTAACGCTTCGGCCGCGTCGGTTGCTTCGTTGGTTTCGCGAAGCACGTCTTTGCGCAATGCGTCGACTTGTTCTTTGGTCGCGAGGCCGTTCTGGATCAGCAACGCTTCGAACCTCGGAACCGGGTCGTGCTTGCGATACTCCTCGACCATTTCGCGCGTGCGATAGGTCATGTCGTTGTCGTCGGTCGAGTGCGCTAAGAAGCGGTAACACGTCCCTTCAATCAAGGAAGGGCCGGCGCCCGAGCGGGCGCGTTCCATCGCTTCGCTAACGACCGCGTAGGTTTCGATCGGATCCAAACCGTTGAAGCGCCGGCCCGGTAGTCCGTAGCCCGCCGCGCGTTTCCATATTTCCGGCTCCGCCATTTGTTTGCTCAACGGCGTCGAGATCGCCCACCCGTTGTTTTCGACCAACATGACGAACGGCAGCTTATGAATCGCGGCGAAATTCATCGACTCGTGCCACTCGCCTTCGCTGGTCGTTCCGTCGCCGCAGGTCGCGAGCACGGCGCGGCCAGTTTCGCCCCGATACTTGATCGCGTACGCTGCACCGACTGCGTGCGGAATATGGGCGGCCAGAATCGACGAGAACGACATGAGGCCGGCAGCTTTGGACGAGTAATGATTGGGGAATTGACGTCCGCCGTTATGGTCGTCGGCGCGTGCGAACAACGACAGCAAGATCTCGAACGGCGTAAGCCCGATGCCGACGGCCAAGCCGAGATCGCGATAGTACGGCGCGAGAATATCTTTGCCGCGATGGAATGCCATCGCGGCTCCGGCCTGCAGCGCTTCGTGGCCCTCGCTGCCGAGCGCGAACGGAACCTTTCCTTGACGGTTCAGCTGAAAGCCGCGGTTATCCAATTGCCGCTGCAGCAGCATATTACGGAAGATCGCGAGCAACTGCTCGTCGGAAAGGCCGCGCTTGTCGAGCGTTGCCGGCCGGGTGCCCACGTCGGTCATAATCGGATGCCTCTCATCGATGCGGGCGCTAGCGCCAGGGGCGGTAGTCGTCTGCGTACACGTTTTCGAATAAATCGCTCGCCGGGGGATAGGGCATCGCCTCGGCGCGGTCGGTGGCTTCGTTCGCCTCGGCCAGCACCGAACGCTTCAGCGCTTCGGCTTCGTCGGCGGCGAGCACCCCGCGTTCCACCAGAAGGCCTTCGAAGCCGGGGACCGGATCGTTGAGCCTGTGCTCGGCGACCTCTTCGCGACTGCGGTAGGTGCGATCGTCGTCGTCGGTGGTGTGCGACAAAAACCGATAACACTTGGCTTCGATAAGCGACGGGCCGCCGCCGGTTCGAGCGGTATCCAGCGCCCGCTTCACTGCCGCATAACACGCGAGCGGATCCATGCCGTTCACGGCCTCGCCGGGCATGCCGTAACCTGCAGCGCGCAGGTGCAGGTCGGGCTCCGCCGTTTGCTTGCGCAGCGGCGTCGAGATCGCCCATTGATTGTTCTCGCACAGAAACACGATGGGCAGGCGATGGACGGCGGCAAAGTTGAGCGATTCGTGCCACTCGCCTTCGCTGGTAGCTCCGTCGCCGAACGTGGTCAACACGGCGCGGCCGGCCTGGCGGCGATACGCGATGGCATATGCGGCGCCGACGGCGTGCGGCAGCTGTGCCGCGATCACCGAGCTGATCGTTTGGAAACCCAG
The DNA here is from genome assembly GCA_036490475.1 of Candidatus Tumulicola sp. Lineage (NCBI taxonomy): Bacteria > Bacillati > Vulcanimicrobiota > Vulcanimicrobiia > Vulcanimicrobiales > Vulcanimicrobiaceae > Candidatus Tumulicola > Candidatus Tumulicola sp. Next base: position 722,719 of record DASXDT010000005.1, on the reverse strand, counting down.
GCGCCGGCTGGCGTAATGGTGCGGAAACTGGCGGCCGGAGTTGTGGTCGTCGGCCCGCGCAAAGAGCGACAGCAGCACCTCGTACGGCGTCACGCCGATTCCGAGGGCCAACCCCAGGTCGCGGTAGTACGGCACCAGGATGTCGCGGCCGCGTTCGAACGCCATCGCCGCCCCGGCCTGGACGCCCTCGTGGCCCTCGCTGGCCGAGGCAAACGGAATTTTGCCTTGGCGGTTGAGCTGGAAGCCGCGGTTTTCCAGCGTACGCTGCATGACCATAGTCCGCAACATCTCGACGAGTTGCTGGTCGGATAGGCCGTGGCGCTCGAATGCAGGCTCGGCGGCGGTGGATCGACGTTTGTTCGGCACGCGAATATCGGTACTGCACGGCGCTCGCTTGAAATCCTGCGGCAGTCTGCCGTCGCAAAGGGCTCGGATACGAGCGCGCCGCAAGGCCTCGGCGATGGACCCGATCTTGTGTAACGACGCGCAGCGGGAACGCCTCGCACGCTATCGCCGCCACCTGCACGCGCATCCGGAACTCTCGATGGAGGAGCACGAAACCGCGGCCTATGTACAGCGCGAGCTGGCGACCGGGGACTTCGACGAAATCGCCGCGGGCGTCGGGAAGACCGGCGTCAAGGCCGTGCTGCGCGGAAAACGTCCCGGTCCGGTGACCTTGTTGCGGGCGGATATGGATGCGTTGCCGATCACCGAGCTTTCCGACGTGCCGTACCGGTCGCGGCGCGAGGGCGTGATGCACGCTTGCGGCCACGACGGCCACACGGCGATTCTGCTGGCAGCCGCACTCGAACTATCGTCGCGCCGCGACGACGTCGCCGGAACGATCGTGTTTTGTTTTCAGCCGGGCGAAGAGGGCTTCGCCGGGGCCAAACTGATGATCGAAGATGGCGTGCTCGAACGGCCGCACGTCGACCGGACCTTCGCCCTGCACCTCTACACCGGACTGGAGGCCGGACAGGTCGGCATTCGGGACGGGGCGTTCTTCGCGTCGTCCGACCGCTTCACCATCGAACTGACCGGGCGCGGTGGCCACGGCGCCATGCCGCAGCTTTCGGTCGATCCGATCGTCGGAGCAGCGGCTCTCGTGACCGCCTTACAAACCGTCGCCAGCCGCGAAATCTCTCCCAAGGATCCGGTGGTCGTCACGGTCGGCTCGCTGCACGCCGGCACCACGTTCAACGTGATCCCGGATACGGCGCTGCTGGGCGGCACCGTGCGCACGCTCGACGAGAAGGTTCGCTCGGAAATGCCGGAGCGCTTGGAACGACTGACGGCCGGGGTATGCGCCTCGATGCGGTTGGAACACTCGCTGCGCTACGATTGGGGGTATCCGCCGACCGTCAACGACCGGACGATGAACGACGTCGTGCGCGACGTGGCTCGGATCGTCGTTGGCGCCGAAAACGTTTCCGATCCGCACGACATCGTCATGTGGTCGGAAGACATGTCGTTCATGCAGCAAGAGCGGCCCGGTGCGTATTTCTTGATCGGAGCGCGCGGAGCGAAGCTGGGACACGAACCGCAGCACAGCGCCCGCTACGACATCGACGAGCGCGCGTTGGAAGTCGGTTTCGCAATGATGGTCGGGTTAGCCGTCGCTGGCTAACCGGTTACCGTCAAGACCCACGCGATGGCGCGCGCGTATTGATCGAGTTCGCGTAGCGATCGCTCCAGGCGCCGGTAGCTCACGTGCGTGAGTTCTCCCACGCCGTTGTGACGTTCGAAATCGCGTGCGAAATCGACCGCAGATTGCAACTGGCGTTCGACCAGCGGCCACTCCTCGCGCAACGCTCGTTCGGACGTTTCGGAGAGTCCGTCGATCGTCGGAGGCGACCCGATTTGCGGATGGCGCCCGGCGAACTCGAGACGCGCCAGCAAATACTCGCCGCGCGCGGCGATGAAGGAGCCCAGCAATTGCACGAGACGGACGTCCACGGCCGAAAGCTTTAGCACGTGCGCGCCGGCGCACCCTGCGTAGGCCGCGTACGGCGCAGCACAGAACGACCGGCGGATGGAATCCGGCGTGCGCAGATACGTTATCGTCGGCAACGGCTTTGCCGGTACGACTGCTGCCGAGCAGCTCCGCAAGATCGATCCCGCGTGCGAGATCGATCTGTTCGGCGACGAGCCCTATACGCTCTACAACCGCATTTCGCTGCCGCCGATGTTGCGCAATCAAATTCCGCAGGCCAAGGTCATGATCCGCGACGAGGCTTGGCACGAAAAACAGCGCATCGGGTTGCATCTGCGCGCACCCGTCGACCGCATCGTTCCGCAAGAGCGGATTGTCGAGTCGGGCGGCCGATCGTATCCGTACGACGCGCTGTTGGTCGCCACTGGCGGACGTCCGAATCCAACGGGCAAACCGGGCGCCGACGGTGCTGCCAACCTTTTCCCGTTTCAATATTTAGACGACACCATCGCGATTTCCGAACGCATCGACCGCAGCAAAGCCGGCGTCGCCATCGGTGGTTCGTTTATCGCCTACGAACTGGCCGAAGCATTCGCTTCGCGCGGGTTAGAGACGCACTGGCTAATGCGCGGCCCGCGCGGACTGCATCGAATCATGGACGAAATAGCGGGCGAACTGCTGCACGATGCGGCGATCGCCGACGGCGTGCACATGCACTATGGCGAGGAAGTCGATTCGTTCGTTCGCTCGAACGGCGAAATCGTCAAAGTCGTAACGTCGAGTGGAAAGGAAATTGAGGCGCAGTGTTACGCCTACGGTTTCGGGTTGGCGATGAATACCGAGCTGTGCTCGAGCGCCGGCATCGAGGTCAGTCGCAACGGAATCATGTGCGACGAGCGCCTTGAAACCAGCGTGCCGGGAATCTTTGCCGCCGGTGACGTCGCGGATTTCTTCGACCCGATTCTCGAGATGCGCTACCGCATGGGTACGTGGAACAACGCCGGGGCACAAGGCAAGCTCGTCGCCGTGAATATGGCCGGCGGCGATCGATCCTATTCCGACGTTCCCGAATATTCGTCGCTGCTCTTTAAGGGCCAGACGATCACGCAGTTCGGCATGAGCCCCGAACTACGCGCCGACCTAGAAATCGTACGGTCGGTCGATCGCGAGAAGCGCTGGTATCGAGCGCTGTTCTTCCTCGAACGACGCTTGGTCGGTGGCCTGATGCTCGGTAAGGGCAACCGCGCAGGCAAGCGCAAGTACGTCGAAGCGATTAAGAGTAAACAGGCGTTCGAACGGACGGATTGGGAAGCACTGCTCGAATGGACCGCGTAATCGGGCGTTAACGCGCGAACCTAGGAAACGGGCGCGGCCCGTTGTATAACACCGCCGCCATGAAGTTGCCGATCCTCCTCGCCTGTCTGGCGTTCTCCCTGCCCGTCGCCGCCGGCGCGGACGCGCCCGCGCCTGCACTCGACCAAGCGATGCAGCAAGCGTTGACCGCGAACTATCAACTGGCGTGTGCCGCTGCGCTCAATCCGACCGACGACACGCTGCAGGCGATGTTCTCGATGTTAGCGCCGGCCTTTACCGACACCAACATCAGCGGCGAGCAAGTAACGAGAGCGCAGATCGTCAGCCAATTCGGCGGCCAGCTCAAGACCTTTCACACGACGGCGTGCGATCAAAAGATAACAGCGAGCCAAACCGCTCCCGACGGAACGGTCGTCACGACGAACGTCCTCCACTTGAGCGGTTCGGCGCCGTTGTCGGGTTCGAATCATCCGTTCGGACTCGTCATGACCACGCAGGACACGTGGAGCAACGCTACCGGACATTGGTTGATCGCGCATCGCCGCGATCTCCATCTGCATATCGAGGTCGATGGGTCGGTCGTGATGGATCAGGGCGTCTAAGGGTTTTCGCCTTCCGAACACGCGCGAGCGAGCGCGGCCGCAAAACGGTCGACATCTTCCTCGCTCGTCGCCCAGTGCGTCATCCAGCGCACTTCGGGCGGGCCCTCGTCGAAGACGTAAAAGAAAAACTCGCGCTGCACGCGCTCGATGGCGTCGCGCTGCATCACCGCAAATATTGCGTTGCAGTCGACCGAACGCGTCACCCGAATTCCGTCGATTCCAGCGATCCGTTCGTGCAGACGCCGGGCCATCGCATTCGAGTGACGCGCGTACGCAAGCCAGCGGCCGGCATCGAGCAATGCGTCGAACTGCGCGGCCACGTAGCGCATCTTGGATGCCAGCTGCATCGCTTGTTTCTGAACGAACGGCGCATTCTGCGCGCCGATGTCGTTCGAGAAGAAGCACACCGCCTCACCCAGCATCAGACCGTTCTTGGTTCCGCCGAAGCTGAGAATATCGACTCCCAAGTCGACGGTGATTTCGCGCGGCAGTTTGCCGAGCGCGGCGGCGGCATTCGCGATCCGGGCGCCGTCGACGTGAACGATTAGGCCGTGCCGGTGCGCGTACTCGCACAGCGCGGTAATTTCGTCCGGTTGATACACTTCGCCGAATTCGGTCGGTTGCGAGATCGAGATGGCTCGCGGTTGCGGAAAATGCACCCCGTGCCCCGCGCGAAGATATGGTTCGAGATCGCCCGGTTGCAGTTTTCCGCCGGCCGTTCGAATGGGGATGACTTTCGATCCGCTAAAGCGTTCGAACGCGCCGCATTCGTCGGTCTGCAGATGCGCGGTTTCCGGGCACAGCACGGCTTCCCACGGCCGCAGTACCGTACCGAGCGCTGTGACGTTCGCCCCGGTGCCGTTGAACGTAAAGTACACCTGCGTGTCGTTTCCGAAGCAACTGCGAAAGCGTTGCTCGGCCTGACGGGTCCATCGGTCGTCGCCGTATCCGATTGCATCGCCTTCGTTTGCATCCACGATCGCTTGCAGAATCTCGGGTGCGATCGGCGCGTTATTGTCGCTCGCAAAGCTTCGACTCGGCTGCATGCGCACCGATGCGCGACGCGGGGCGCGACCCCCTACCGGGCACAGTAACGCGCGGCCGATGCGCGAATAGCCGCAGTATGCCGCAGGAACTCGTTCATGCCTGATCGCGACCGCCTCGACGTCGACGTGTTGTTCGTCGGTGCCGGTCCCGCCGGACTCGCCGGCGCGTTGCACCTGAGCCGCTTGGCCAAAACGGCCGGGCGCGACCTCGAGGTGCTGGTCATCGAGAAGGGCGGCGAGATCGGCAATCACGGCATTTCGGGCGCGGTCGTGGATCCGCGCGGATTCGACGAATTATTGCCGGATTGGCGCGATACCGCGCCGGTGGAATCCATCGTGACGTCGGACGAGCTGTGGTACCTCACCCAACGCGGACGCATCAAAGCGCCGTTCACGCCGCCGCCGTTACGCAACGATGGTAAATACGTAGCGTCGCTGCAAAAACTGAGCAAGTGGCTGGGCGAGCGAGCTGAAGAAGCCGGTGCCCAAGTGTTCCCGGCCTTCCCCGGTCAGACGTTGCTGTGGGACGGCGACCGCGTCGTCGGCGTGCGCACCGGCGATAAGGGCGTCGATCACAACGGCCAACCAAAATCGAATTACGAACCCGGCGCCGACTTGTACGCCAAAGTCGTCGTGCTGTGCGAGGGCCCGCGCGGAACGCTTTCCAAACAGGCGATCGAGCGTTTGCATTTAGATGCCGGACGCGAACCGCAAGTGTACGCCGCCGGAATCAAAGAACTGTGGCAGCTTCCGGACGATCGCTTTCCAGCGGGTTCGGTCATTCACACGCTCGGCTTTCCGTTGCCGGCCGAAACGTTCGGCGGCGGCTTTATCTACGGAATGAGCGGCAACGTCCTCGATATCGGGCACGTCACCGGACTCGACTATAAAAACCCGACCACCGATCCGCAGAATGAACTGCAGCGGCTCAAACAACATCCCTCGGTGGCAAAGCTGTTGGACGGCGGCAAGCTCATCCGGTACGGCGCCAAGGCGATTCCCGAAGGCGGACTGTTTGCGATGCCGCGGCCGTACGCCGACGGATTGCTGCTGATCGGCGACAGCGCCGGATTTCTCAACGGCATGCGTTTAAAAGGCATTCATCTCGCGGTCAAGTCCGGCATGATGGCGGCCGAAACGCTGTGGGATGCGCTGACTGCCGATACGTACGACGCGACGACCTTGAGCGCGTTCGAGGAACGCTTCAAAGCATCGTGGGCATACACAGAGCTCCGGACGTCGCGTAACTTCCATCAGGGTTTCAAGAACGGACGCTTTGCCGGGTTGCTCAACGCGGGTCTGGCCACGTTTACCGGAGGACGCGGCTTCGGCGCGATCGACAAACTCGATCAAGAACCCGGCTACGAAGTGATGGTGAAAGCTGGATACCGTCCGAAGGAGACGCCGCGCGCGACGATCGACAACGTGCTGACCTTCGACAAACTGACCGACGTGTTCAATAGCGGTACGATGCACGAAGAAGATCAGCCGAGTCATCTGCTGGTGTCCGACACGAATATTTGTCGCGACCGCTGCACGGTGGAATACGGAAACCCATGCCAGTATTTCTGTCCGGCGGCGGTCTACGAGCCGATGTTCGAAAAAACCGGCGACGCAGTCGACGGACGGTTGCAGATCAACTTTACGAACTGCGTGCACTGCAAGACGTGCGACATCATCGATCCATATCAAATCATCACGTGGGTGCCGCCGCAGGGTGGTGAAGGCCCCGTCTACACGGGAATGTAGCGCAACCTGCATACCAGCGACGTCGCGATCGTCGGCGGCGGATTGATCGGCCTTTCGATCGCATTCGAACTCGCGCGGCGAGGATCCACCGTTCGAGTGTACGACATCGCGCAACCCGGACGCGGCGCTTCGTGGGCCGGCGCCGGATTGCTCGCACCCTACTCGGAACGCCCGGTTCCCGCGTTGCTGGACGCGTGCGAGCGATCGTTGCGCGCCTATCCGGCGTTCGCGGCCGCCGTCGCGGCCGAGAGCGGCGTCGATCCGCGTTTGCACGTGAGTGGAATCGTCCACGCTGCCACATCCGACGACGAGTTGCGCGACCTCGAGCGCGAAGCAATCGGGCTGCGCGCGTCAGGCGTCGAGGCGACGTCGTTGGATCGTGCGGCTGCATTGGCGGCGGAACCCGCGTTGTCGAGCGGCGTGCGCGGCGGGTTGTTGATACCGGTCGAAGGCTCAGTCGATAATCGCCGCCTAGGGCGTGCACTGATCGCCGCATGTCGCGCTCGCGGCGTTCGCATCGTGGAAGGGGCTTCGATCGCAATTCGATGCGACGCGCGCCGAGCGCTGGGCGTCGCTACCGACGATGGTTTCGCTGCGGCCGGCGCGATCGTGAACGCCGCCGGCGCGTGGGCCGCCGGCGTCGCCGGCGTTCCGGACGATTGCTTGCCGCCCGTGCGGCCGGTGAAGGGCCAGATGCTGGCCATCGAAGTTCCACACGGTTTCGTTCGACGGCCGGTTTGGACGCCGCAAGCGTATCTCGTGCCGCGCGACGACGGGCGTTTGCTGGTCGGAGCGACCGTGGAAGAGCGCGGATTCGACGAGCGGGTGACCGCCGGCGGCCTCGCGCAGTTGCTGCATGCCGCGCTTCGTGCCGCGCCGTCGCTCACGAGCTTCACCGTCAGCGAGCAATGGGCGGGTTTGCGTCCGGCAACGCCGGATGGCCTACCCTACGTCGGCCGCACCGCGCTCGACGGTTTGTTTACGGCGGCGGGTCATTATCGCAATGGGATTCTGCTCGCTCCTTTGACCGCAACGGCGATCGCCGACGCGATCGAAGGCCGATCGGATGTGCTGCCGGCATTCTCACCGCTTCGCGGCCCGGTCGACCGGATGGAATCGCACGCGGCCGGCGCGAACCGGTAATGCGTGAAAGCCACGATTAACGGGGAACCGCGCGACCTGCCGGCGGGATCGACGCTCGCCTCGCTCCTGGATGAGTTGGGAACGCCTTCGGCTGGAATCGCCGTCGCAAAGAACGACTCCGTCGTGCGGCGTGGCGATTATGCGTCGCACGTATTGGTAGACGGGGATCGCATCGAAATCATCAAAGCGGTGGCGGGCGGTTAACGTGAGCGACACGCTGGTACTCGGATCGTATCGATTGGAATCGCGGCTGATCGTCGGTACCGGAAAGTATCCGTCGATGGCGGCCATGCAAGCCGCGCATGAAGCCAGCGGCGCCGAGATGGTGACCGTCGCCATTCGCCGGATTAATTTAGACGACGCAAGCGGGAAGTCGATGCTCGACTACATCGATCGTTCGCGCATGACGATCTTGCCGAATACCGCCGGCTGCTACACCGCCGACGAAGCGGTGCTGACCGCGCAGCTCGCGCGCGAACTGCTGGAAACCAATTTGATCAAGCTCGAAGTGATCGGCGATCCGCAAACGCTGTATCCCGACGCGACCGAAACGATCGCTGCGGCGCGACGACTGGTGGCGGATGGATTTACGGTACTACCGTATATCGGCGACGATCCGGTCGCATGCAGCCGGTTGGAAGACGCCGGATGCGTGGCCGTTATGCCGTTGGCCGCGCCGATCGGCAGCGGTTTGGGTGTATGCAATCCGTATTCGATCGCGATCATCAAAGAGCGCGCCAAGGTTCCGGTGATCGTCGATGCCGGCGTCGGTACGGCGTCGGATGCTGCCATCGCGATGGAGTTGGGCGTCGACGGACTGTTGATGAACACCGGAATCGCGGCCGCACGCGATCCGGTGCGAATGGCGCGCGCGATGCAGTATGCGGTGAAAGCCGGACGCGAGGCGTTTCTGGCCGGACGGATGTCGAAGCGTCTGTACGCAAATGCGTCCAGCCCGATGCAGGACCTCATCGCCGCGCCGGAGCGCTAACGTGAACGAAATGCGCGAACTCGACGTCGCGACGTTTGGTGAGTGGCGCGAGCAGCGCAATCCTCACGTACTGCTGGATATTCGCGAAGCAGGCGAACTGAAAGCAGCGTCGCTCGATGGCGCCACCTGGATCCCCATGGGACAACTGATCGAACGTATCGACGAGCTGCCGTCAGGCGTTCCGATCGTGGTAATGTGCCACCACGGAACACGGTCGACCATGGTCGCGGAGTATCTTACCGGTATCGGACGGCCCGATGTCTACAATCTCACCGGCGGTATCGAATCGTACGCGCAACGCGTCGATCCGTCGATCGCGCGCTACTAGCGCTCCCGCTCGCGCACGCTTCCCACAAAAAACCAATGCACCGCGCCGGTTAGCGGCTGCGAGTGCGCCCATCGTCCGGCGGTTTGCACTGCGTCGTGCCGATCCAGCACGGCGATGTCGAAATATGCGTCGAGCATCGTGCGTAAGAAAGGTTCGTCGAAGTAGGCGTGCGCGACGCCGGCTTCGTCCCCGTCAAGCGGCGCGAACGTCGCATCGCCGAGACGCTCTCCCACACCAAAACGCTTGTCGTGGGTCGAGCCGAACGTCGCGCACATCCATCCGCCGGGCCGCAATCTTCGTGCTAAGCGCGCGACGCATCCGGGCATTGCGGTCGCGATGCCGTGCAGCAGACCGTGCGATGCGACGATGCCGTCGTATGACGGGTGCGGATCGGTTCGGTCGAAGGCCGGTGCTTCGTCGTCGGACACAATCGCGACCGAGAACCCCGCACGCTCCAGCCATCTCGCATTGCGTCCGCTTCCAGTGCAATAATCGAGAACGTGCGCGTGCGGAACGCCACGCAGGCGTCCGGCGAGCTCGACGGCCAGCGGATGAGGCGGCCGGATGGAGCGGTCGTGCGGCGAAGTATCCATAAATGGCGTCCCGGGCGTTAATTATCGTCGTGGGCGGCGACTACCTCGCGTTCGAGATCTGCAGCGAAATATTGAAGACTGCAGGTCACGCCGTAACGTTGGTGTGGAAGGCCGCCGATCCTCGTGAGGAAGCGTTTTTACAACGCCACGCCGACGCATTGCTCCGGCGATTCGGTGACGCTGCGTTTTCGCGCATCGACGCCGATCCGCTGGATTCGGCCACGCTCGAACGCGCCGGGCTGCACGCGCCGGGCGCCGAATCGGACGCTCCGCAGTGCGCGCTGGTTGCCGTTTCCGATGACGATCGGCTGAATTTGCGCGTTTCGCTGCTGGCGCGCGATATCGACGACCGAGTCCGAATCACGCTCCGCCAGTTCAACCCGGTGCTCGGCCGCAAAATCCAGGACGGGTTAAAATTCAACTGCACCGTGATCTCGCCGGCAGCGCATGCGGCGGCCACGTATGCCGCGGCGGCCGTCGAACCATCGTGTTTCTACGCGCTCCGCTTTCCAACGCTGGAATCCAACGCCGCCGGCACGGGCGAAGCGTACGATCTATTCGCATTTTCGCGGCGCACGGCCGGCGATGTCGGCGTCGATGGCATGACCGTCGCGCAGGCCGAAAGCCATCTGCGGTCGCGGGTGATTTCGATCGACGGACGCCCACCGTATGCGTGCCGCGGTGCGGATTCCGACGACGACACCGCTCTCCTAGAGCGTCCGTTAACGGCCGGCGACCAGCTGACGCTCTTCGGGCCGGTGCGCTATGCCAAACGTAAACGCACGGTGCGCGCCGGGGCCGCCGGCCGCCGCTTCGCTTCCCGTGTTCACGAGGCCGCAACGTCGATACGGCGCGTGGAACCGGTGTTGCGTACCGCAGCATTGATGGCGCTCGGCGCGTTTGCGACCTTTGTGGTCATCTTTGCCGCTGCGACGCATTGGAACGTGTGGGGCGTTGCGTATTACGTGCTGACGATGATGGAGGGGTCCCCCGACGTCAACCTGTGCAGCGACTGCAGCGCGCCGGGCAACGTCGCGCTGTGGCAGATCGGCGAGATGGCCGCAGCGGTAAGCGTCACGTTGGCGGGACTCGTCCTGGTGGCGATCTTTACCGCTTCGGTGACGTCGGGTCTGAATGCCGCATCGGAACGGCGTACGCAAGGCTTGCGCCGGATTCACCGCACCGGCCACGTGATCGTGTGCGGCGCGGGCAACGTCGGAACGTTGGTGATCGAGTATCTGCGCCGGTTGGGCGAACGCGTGGTGGTGGTAGAAAAGTCGCCCGATAGCGTCCTCATCGAGATGGCGCGCGATCGCAAGATCGATCTGCTCACGGGGGATGCGACCAACGACGAAACGATCGCGCTGTGTTCGCCCGAGCGTGCGCTCGGACTGGTCGGCGTCACGAACAGCGATACTGCGAATTTGGAAGCGGCTTTGGGCGCGCGTTCGCGACAGCGTACGCCGGGCGACGACGACCTCGGCATCGTGCTGCGCATCGACGATCTTGCGTTCGGGCGTTCGATCGACCGGCATTTCGGTATTGCATCGTTTTCGACCACAGAACTGACGGCGGCGACGATCGCCGGATTGGCGCGCTTCGAAAGCACGCGCGGACGATTCGATCTCGACGGGCCGAACGGCCCAGCGTCGTTTCAACTAGCCGAGCGGGTACAAGATGCGAACAACGTTCCGCCGCCCGCACCGCCCGAGCGGCCCGGCTATCGCGTTCAATGGGTTCCGCTGTATGTGTGGCGGCGGAACGCGGACGCCTCCGGAGAAGCGGTTGCGATACGCGGATTTCGCGACCAAGTCGAGCCCGGCGACCGGCTGCTGTTTCTCGTTCCGCTCGAGCAGTTCGCACAGCCGGTTTCGCCAATCGAAGGAAGGTAGAGTTTCTCACGTATGCTGCAAGCTGGAGACCGATTGCCCAAGCTCGACGTCGTCGATGACGCGGGCCGTCATCTGTCGACGACCGATTTGGCCGCGGGTACGCTGGTGTTGTATTTCTATCCCAAGGACGATACGCCGGGCTGCACCAGCGAAGCCGCACAGTTTCGCGACGCGTTCGACGAGTTCGAACGGCGCGGCGCGACGATCGTCGGCGTCAGCCGCGATTCGGTCGAGTCGCACCAGCGGTTCAAAAAGAAGTACGGCATCCCGTATCCGTTGATCGCCGACACGGATTCCCGGTTGTGCGACGCGTTCGGCGTCATCGTCGAGAAGACGATGTACGGTATAAAACGGATGGGTCTGGCGCGTTCGACCTTCGTCATCGACGCCGGCGGTTCGATCGTCAAGGTCTGGCCGAACGTGAAAGTCGTCGGTCACGTGCAGGCGGTGCTCGCGTCGCTAGCGTGACCGGTGGACTGCGCCTGCGCGTCCTCGGGTCGAGTCCGTCGGTTCCGCGCCCGGGACGCGCGTGCAGTTCGTATCTACTGCGAGCCGCCGCAACGTCGATCGTATTGGACGCCGGTAGCGGTGCGATTTCGGCCTTGCGAACGGCGATGGATTATGCGGCGCTCGATGCGGTCGTCATTACACACATGCACGCCGATCATTTCCTCGACGTTATTCCGTTGCGCTACGGATTGACGTATGGGCCGTCGCTGCGATCGGCCCCACTCCCACTCTGGCTGCCGCCCGGCGGAAGCGACGTCTTGCAGCGGGTTTGCGTGGCCTTCGCACGCGAGGGGCGAAGCGAATTCTTGGCTGGGTTCGACATCCGCGAATACGGCGAATCGACGTCGCTTACGGTGGGCGAGATCGGTTTGCGATTTGCGCGAGTTCGTCATTACATCGATGCGTTCGCCGTCCGAGCGGAATCGCGCGGTGCGACGCTGACGTATTCCGGCGACAGCGCCCCGTGCGACGAACTCGTAGGTCTAGCGCGCGACGTCGATCTTTTTTTATGCGAAGCGACGCTCGGCACCGGCGTCGAGGACGCGCCACGCGGACATCTTTGCGCTCGTGAAGCGGGTGAGATCGCTACCGCGGCCGGCGTGCGGGCATTGGCCCTGACGCATTACCCGGCCGAATGCGCGGCGGAGCAGTTGAGAAGGCACGCGGCAGGCGCCTTCGACGGCCCCATAACCATCGTCGACGACGGGTTCGAGGTTGCGCTCGGAGGCGTTGGCCTTCTTTAATTCTCGGTTTTTGCGTCGCTGCTGGGGAGCGAAAACGCGATCAGCGCGTTCACCGGCGCCAGGCCGCGGCTGATGACTGCGTATGGCGTCACGCGCAAGCCGAGCTCCTCGAGACGGCGCGCTGCGGTCAATACCTCGCGCCCGTTGGTCACCACGTCCTCGAGTAACAGCACGTGCTGCCCGGAAGAATACGGCCCTTCGACGTACTCGTCGGCGAACGCCCCGTAGCCCTTAGGTTGCTTGCGGACGGCGATCATCGGAATGTTGCACAGGGACGAAACCGCGGTAGCGATCACGACGCCGCCTAACTCCGTTCCGCCGATGATATCGGGATTGATTTCGCTGACGATCGGCGTGAACAGCCGTGCGATCCGCCGCAGGACGTGCGGCTCGGAAAACAAGCTAAACTTGTCGATATAATAGTCGCTGCGAATGCCCCCCGATAACAGATAGTCGCCGCGGGTCAGGGCTCGCTCGACGATCGTCTTACGAAGCCACACCAATTCTGGATGGGTGGCCGACGTTCGTTCGCGCGGGCCTAGATGCTCCATTGCCACGCGTTCCACGATTCGACGACCGGGTTCGGATCGAACCCCTTGAAGTCGACGTTGATCGGCTCGACTTGGCGGGTCCACCAGAAGAAGATTTGCGGGTTATCACGCGCCAGCAGCTCCTGGATGCGGAAGTAGGCCGCGCGCCGCGAGGCGCGATCGTAATGCGTTAGGGCGGCAGTCTGCGCCGCTTGCATGTCGGGATTGCAGTAGCGCGAGTAATTGTAGCCGCCCGGCGGAATGTTTTCGCACATATACTGCGAGCTGTTGTCGGGGTCGATTCCCGCGTACCAGCCGGCGATGGACAGATCGAACTTACCGAGCTGCAGGATTCCGCCCATGCCGGCCGGTGCGAATAGCACGTCTCCGGCATAGCTTTTAATAGTGCTGCCGATTCCGGATTGCTTGAGCATCGCTTGCACCTGAAGGCTACCCTCGCGACGCGTCGCGTTGGAGTTGTTGGTGACGATCACCAGATCCATCGGAATGCCGTTCTTTTGCATGATGCCGTCGGCGCCCGGACTCCAGCCGGCTTCGCGCAGCAAGAAACGCGCGCGAACCGGATCGTGCGGATACGAATGGACGCTCGGATTGAACGCCCACATCCAGTCGGGAATGTCTTCGGTTGCCGTTTTCATCACGCCGTGCGCGAGCGTCGCGACCAGTTGCGGCTTGTCGAGCGATAGCGCGATGGCCTCCCGAACACGCGGATCCTTGAGCTGCGAGCTCTGCACGTTGAGCTGTACCGACTCGTAGCCGTTGACGTTGACGAAATCGAGTTTGACGTCGCTCAACGTTTGCAGTGCCGGATACGTGTTCGGCGAGGCTTGGAACATGTAGTCGACCGAGTGCGTGCGGAGCAAATTAACGCTGGTGTTCTCGTCGGGCACGATTTTGATGTTGATCTTGTCGAGCTTGGGAGGTCCCATAAAGAACGCGTCGTTCCGCGCCAGCTCGATACGATCGCCGTGCGACCACTCGACGAATTTGAAAGGTCCGTCGCTGACGGTCGGGGCCGAATCGAACGGAATCTGATTCATGTTCGGATATTTGGAAAGTACGTGTTCGGGGGCGACCGGAAACGGCTGATCGCTCATGGCAAAAAACGTATTGACGAAAGGCGCAAACGGGCGCTTGAGATGGACGACGGCCGTATATTGATCGGGCGTATCGATCGACGCGATAAAATCGTAGCCGTGGCGCGAAACGACGTTGTTATTCGGGTTCATGAGCGCTTGCCACGACCACTTAACGTCTTTAGCCGTCACGGGAACGCCATCGCTCCACTTCACGTCTTTGCGCAGATGATAGGTGATGGTTAGGCCGTTGCGAGCGATTCCACCATTCTCGATGGTCGGGACTTTCGTCGCGAGCACCGGAACCGGGTTGCCCTTATCGTCGGCCGAGAGCAACGGTTCGAACATCAAAAACGCTAGGAAGCCGTCGGTCGTGTTCGAGTTGAGCAGCGGGTTCAAGTTTTTCGAATCTTGTTGAATCGCAATGCGCAATTCGCCGGGTTTCGTCCACGAGTGGCGGCCGCCGCTTTCGGTTCCACCGGTTTTGCTACAGGCGCATGCCACGGCGAGCGTCGCAACCGCCGCGAGCGTGTTTCGGAGTATCTTCACGGTCGTGTTATACCGCTGCTTTCGAAGCGCCGCGCTGATTCGAGACGGGGTCGTAGCGTTCGTGCCGCCAGCGATACGTGCCGAGCCCTTGTGTCGCGGTGCGCAGTTCGGTGATGTATCGGGCCAGCTCGACTTGCGGAACGAACGCTTCGACGATGTCGAAGCCCGGGCGCTCGATGGCCGGGTTCATACCAAGGATTTGACCGCGTTTGCCGGTGAGCTGCTGGATGACGGTCGACGTATAATTATTAGGGACTTCCACTTCGACCGCGACGATCGGCTCCAGCACGACCGGGCTGCACTTTTGCAGCGCGTCGCGTACGCCCATGCTGGCGGCGGTTTTGAACGACTGTTCGCTCGAGTCGACGTCGTGATATGCGCCGTCGAACAACGTTACGTGCAGATCCGTGATCGGATTTCCGTTGGGTCCGTGCGCTAGTGCTTCGCGCACCCCTTTTTCGACGGCCGGGATAAACTGACGTGGCACGACGCCGCCGACGATTTTGTCTTCGAACGTGACGCCGGCGCCGCGATCTCGCGGCTGGAACCGGAGCCAGACGTCCCCGAACTGCCCGTGTCCACCGGTTTGATGTTTGTAGCGGGAGTGAACTTCCGTGTTGGACGTAATCGTTTCGAGATAGGGGATCGCCGGCGGCGCCACTTCGACTTCCACCTTATATTTGCGCGCCAAGCGCTCGATGGCGATCGAGACGTGCTGTTCGCCCGCACCCAGCAGCAACAATTCGTGCGTCACATCGGCGCGGCGCAATTGTAACGCCGGATCTTCGTCGACGATGCGTCCGAGCATCTGCGAGATTTTGGCTTCGTCCATGCGATCTTTCGGTTTGATCGCGGCCGCGAACACCGGTTCGGCCGGTGCGATCGGCGCCATGCGCGTCGAAGCGCTGCCGGACGTGAGCGTGTCGCCGGTGGCGACGGTTTCCAATCGAGCGAACGCGACGATGCTGCCCGGTCCGGCTTCGGCAATGGGCTCTTGCTTTTTGCCTTGCAGGCGGTATAAGCCACCGAGCCGCACTTTTTCGCCGTCCCGGCTGGCATCCGACAACGTCGCGTCCGACTTTACGGTGCCCGAGTACACGCGCGCAATCGACACTTTTCCGCTTTGCGGATGGATCGACGTCTTGATGACTTGTGCGATGACCGGTCCGGCCGGGTCCGGCGTAATCGGAGTGCCGTCGACATCGGTCTTTTCAACCGCGGCCGGCGACGGAAACCATTTCACGATCGAACGCACGAGTGCATCGACTCCGGCACCGGTCGCACCCGAAGCGACCACCACCGGGATGATTTGATCGTGCGAACATTCGTCGCACAGATCGCGCTCGATTTCTTCGGCATCGGGATCGACGCCCTCGAGCAACTCTTCCATCAGGTGATCGTCGAAGTCGGCCATCGCTTCGAGCAACTGTCCGCGCGTTTCGCGTGCCGTTGACTCGAGATCTGGCGGTACCGGGCGCTCCGTTTCGGAACCGTCGGCGAAGTTCCACGCCTTCATTTCGGCCAAGTCGATATAGCCGGCGAACTGTTCGGAACTGCCGATCGGTACCTGTTCGGCGACGACGTGGCGCCCGTAGGCGTCTTGCAGCGCGGCGAGGGTGCCGGGAAAATCCGCTCCCGGACGATCCATTTTATTGACGACGAACAGATGCGGCAACCGTAACGAGTCGAGGAAATCGACCGTCGCCTTGGCGTGTACGACGCGCTGCGGGTCGGCTTCGATCACGATAATCGCGGCATCGACGCCGCGCAACACGGCTTTCGTTTCGGCGAAAAAATCGACGAAGCCGGGACAGTCTGCGATCGTAACGTCGGTGCCGTCGCTGGTAAAATGTGCGAACCCGACGCTGGTGGACTGAACGTGCGCGACATCTTCGGGCTCGTGGTCCGTTACGGTCGTTCCATCGGAGATGGAGCCGCGGCGCGAGATTGCCGCCGTTTTTGCGAGTACCGCTTCGACCAACGTGGTCTTTCCGGCGTGATGCGGACCGACGAATGCGACGTTCCGCAGGCGATCGACGTTCGCCATCGGGTACCTCCTCTGAACGACGAAGAAGGGCTAGCGGCGCTTAGGCGCCGGCCGCTTTTTCGCGCTCGGGGCCGCCGCGGATTTGCTCGATTTCTTAACGGTCGTCTTCTTCGCGGCTTTTGCCGCGGTCTTGGCAGGCCGAGCCGGGACTTTGGCGGCCGGCTTGGGCGCCGGCTTCTTTGCAGCCGCTTTCTTCACCGGCGCGCGCGCCGGTGTCTTTACAGCTTTCTTTGCAGGCGCCGGCGTCTTCTTGCGCGCAGGCGCTTTGGCCGTTGCGGCGCGCTTGGCCGGAGCGGTCTTTGCGACGGCCGCCTTCACCGGTTTGGCTTTCTCCGCCTTGGCTTTGACAACGGGCTTCTCGGCGGCTTTCGGCTTCTCGACCGCTTTGGTTTTTTCGGGAGCTTTCGGTTTCTCGGCGGCCTTGCGCACCGGCGTCGCCTTTGCGGCGGCGACCTTCGCAGGTGGAGCGGCTTTAACTGCCGGCGTTTTTGCTTCGGACGTTTTGGATGCGGCCTTGTTCTTGGACGCCGGTTTCACGGGCTTGGCCGTTGGCGTTTCCGCGGTCGCATCGGCACCGAGCTCGGTGAGCGCAGCCTTTGCTTGCGTCGACGATTCGCTCGAGTCGGCGCTGCGCTTGGACGTGCTCTTGGACGAGGATTTTCCGGAGGCTGCCGCACGTTTGGTCGGCCGCGCCGGACCACCGGCGCGTTTTTTCGCTCGGCCTTTACCGGGGACTGCGATATGTTCCGGGAGGCCGAGTTCGGCGCGGCTGAATCCGCTGATGCTGCTGCCCGGCACGTTCTTTTCGCGGGAACGATCGTGCGCCTCGAGATGCTCCTGCGTGGCGCGTAATGCGACGCGAGCGAGCCGGCCGCCGACCGGGAAGACCAACTCGTTAATCTCCGCGTCGTCGAGCATGCGCAGCACGATATCGAAATGATTGCCTTGGTCTTTGGGGCTATGCGCGTCGGAACCGATTGCGATGCCAACTCCCAGCCCTTGAGCCTTGCGTGCCAGTCGCGCATTGGCGTCGAGAAATGCTTTCTTTTGCTCGTCCGACGTTTCGCGGTAGAGGAAGCGCGTGTTGATTTCGACGGCCAGTTTGCGGGCGTGACAGACCGCTAACAGGCGGTCTTCATATTCCTCGAGGCGTTCGGGTGCCGGCCAGCCGCCCAAGCGGGCCGGCATGTAGAAGTTGCCGGCGACGTGCGACGGCAACTTTTCAAGATCGTCCAGCAGCTTGGCGACGTACTGCTCCCACAAGCGTTCGGTTCCGAACGACTCGTGCAGCGATGCAAATTCCTCATCGTCGAAGGACCAGCTAAAATCCGAGCCCTTTTCGGGATGTTCGATCGTCAAAAAACTGACGCAGCGAATGATTCCGTCGGGGCGCATGGCGTCGATGATGTTTTGGGCATCCGGTCTGGCGCGCGGATCGTTGTCGACCTCCGCGCCGAGCGAGAAGCGCATGCCTCGCCGCAACGCTTCGGAGACGACCGACGCGTGCCCGGGGTCGACGCCGGCGG
The DNA here is from genome assembly GCA_036490475.1 of Candidatus Tumulicola sp. Taxonomy (NCBI): domain Bacteria; kingdom Bacillati; phylum Vulcanimicrobiota; class Vulcanimicrobiia; order Vulcanimicrobiales; family Vulcanimicrobiaceae; genus Candidatus Tumulicola; species Candidatus Tumulicola sp. Next base: position 704,126 of record DASXDT010000005.1, on the reverse strand, counting down.
CTTCAGCCGCACCGTGTAGATCGCCGGCCTCCGCCAGTTTGAGCGCGCGGCGGACCGTATTGACGGCGCCGGGATCTTCGAACGTCAGGTAATTGACGTGGTCGGCGGCCATCAAGAATCGCGGCATTCCGCGGCGACACGCGTGGAAGAACCAAAGGAACAGCATCCGCGCGGAATACGCGATCGGGCGTTCCTCTGCGAACGGTCGATGTTCGCCTTTGGCGTGGCCGTGAACGTCGGGGATGGCGGCGGTACGTGGGTCGTTCAGAAATAACACTCCGGCACGTTGGCAGAGTTGGCTTTGTGCGAACGTTCCCCTTCGGTACTCGGTTACTTAACCGGGGTAGCCTTCCATCTTGAGCAAACGCGCCTTCATGTCCAAGCCGTAATAATAATTGTGCAAGGCGCCCGACGAGTCGACGACGCGATGACATGGAAAAAGCAACGGAAGCGGATTGCGCGCCATCACGCGGCCGACCGCGCGCGCCGCTCGAGGGCGGCCGATCTGTGAGGCCACCCACGAATACGAGCGGACTTCACCCGGCGGAATCTGCGCGGTGGCGCGCAGCGCCGCTTGCTCGAACGGCGTGAGATCGCTGATATCGATCATCGCGTCCTCGATGCGCCAGGTGTGGAAAAAGTGGTCGAGCGTTTCGAGCAGCCAGGTGGGAACTTGACCCATCGCGACCGGACGGCGTAAGCGACGCTCCACCCGATCGCGCACCTCATCGGGCGTTTCGCCCGTGTCGATGCCGACGTAGGCGATCCGGCGTTGTTTGAATCCGACGTGGACGCGTCCGATCGGTGTGTCGACGGCGCATAGCAGCAGTGGTTCGCGCGTCTTGAATTTGAGTGCCGCGATGTGCTCGACCACGCGCTTGGTGAGATCGCACGACGGCTGGGGCTGCGGCAGCGTCGATAGCCGGTACGCGACGCCTTCGTACTGTTCGAACAGCAGCTGGCAGGGCATACATCCGCGCACGTGCTCGGCGACGGTCTCCCGCAGTGACTTTATACAGTCGCCGTGGATTTCGTCCCACATAGCTTCGACGTCACGACAGCGCATGTAACGGTGCTCCTTGGGGGGTCAATCTCCCGATTTGCGGTCCGAGGATGCGGCGAAGAATACGTACCGCTCGATGGACGTGCGATTTAACCGTGCCGATCGGCTGGTGCAGGATCTCGGCGATCTCCGGATGGCTGCGGCCTTCGATGAAGCGCAGCGTCGCTGCGGCGCGAAGGTGCATCGGCAATTGCATGAGCGCGCGTTCGACCAGCGCGACCTCGGCGTTGCGCTCCACGATGGTTTCAGGCTGGGGCGGTCCCTCGTTGGACTCCCGCAGAAGCGCATCCGGGTCGGCCAGCGCGTCGAGCGCGACGTTCGACGGCCGCTTGCTGCGCAGGCGATTCCGCGTGACGTTGAGGGTGATCGTGTACAGCCACGGCTGAAGCCGCAGCTCGGAGCGTTGCTCGAGCGACATCTTGCCGAGGGCGCGATAGGCGCGCACGAAGGCATCTTGCACGATCTCTTCGGCATCCTCTCGGTTGCCGGTCATGCGAAGCGCGAACCCGTAGAGACGGCGCTGGTAGTCGTCGACGACCCGTTCGAACGTCTCGATAGTGGGCACGCTCGCGGACGGCAGCCTGGCGGCCGCCATGGTCCCGGTCGGAACCGCTGTTGGCACGAAAACTCCCTGCAGCAGCGGCGCGGCGAGTGCACTCATACAGTGACCCGGACCCCTGCAGCCTCCTTTGTGGTTTCACATATGCCCGAGTAATTCCTGAGCGAACCTCACGGCGCGAGCGAGCGCCGGCATCCGAGGAGCGTCTCGTTCGCTCGCCAATACCCCGGGTATGGCGCTCATCCGTACAGCCCGCCAATCGACTTGAAACGCCGCTTCAGCAACGCAACGCTGAGGCGGTTTTTGTTTGCGCGGGCGTACGGCTTATGAAGGGATTCAATCGATGATGCAAACGATCGAACCGACGGAAATAGCATTCGACGCGTACACGTTGTGCAGTTTTCTTCCGAACCTCGAGTCGGTGCGAGCGATTCCACTCGTGCTGATCGGCTACCGGCAGAATGAAGATCCGTGGTTCGTTTGGCTCGTTCCCGAAGAGGGCGTGTATCGCGACGACTTAACGGAGGATCCGTATTACGCCAAAGTCCTTCGCTCTCCGAAGGCCTACTTCACGAAAAAGCTTGCAAAATACATCGAAGAAACCGGCTGCGTAAAGCGCGGTATCGAGATGTTGATCGACTGTCACCAGAATCATTTGGCCTTTACGCCGTTCACACAGTTGCGCGAATCGCCGTTCCGGCATCCGCTCGAGGTCGAACTCGTCGGCGCGTTTTAGCGTCTAGTGCTGCGCCGCTGCATCCGATGCGGCGGCTTCGGCGCGAATCGTGCGCCGGTAGACGATCTTCACCGGCGTCGGCGCCGCGCCGGGTGCGCGCAAATTGGCATCGACGCGCAAGGTCGCGTCGAGTTCGAGCAACAGCGCATCGCTCGACGCGTAATACGCGATGCCATTCATGTGAATGCGTCCCGACATACGCGTTTGCCCGTGGCTAGGCACCGCGCCGTCCATCGAACCTTGAGCGTCGAAGACGATCGCAACCGCGGGCCGGCCGGCAACGAGACCACCACCCGCCGGCCGTAGAAAGCCGCGCATCGTCGCCCCATCCCCGAGCGGGGAACCGGCCGTAAACGGAACCGACGCGCGAAGCGTTCGCAAATCTTGCAGCGTCGCACGGTCCAGCGAGATGGCGAACGGCTGATTGAGAATCGTTAAAAAATCTGGATCGTCGTCGAGCATATTTTGCAACGATCCGTCCGAACGCGATTCTTGCTCGAAGACGGCCGTATGCTTGGTCGCGTCGTCGCCTTCATACCGAGTATAAACGGCGCGCACCGTGTACTTCATACGTGCGCCGTCGTGGCGGATCGTCAGCTGCTGGTCACCGGAGTAGCGCACCGATGAAACCTGTACTCCGGATCCGATCCCGTACACGTCTTGGCCGGTGATGAAATAGCGAACGTCCGCTCGCGCTGGTGCGAACGTGGAAAAAAGGCCAGCGACAACGGCGAGCGTGCCGGCGACGCGGGATGCAGAAATGTGAGGCTCCGTTCCGGAACGTTTGTGCGATTCTACTTCTAGACTAACATTGCGCCGCAAGAGCGGCCAGGCGTGTCAGCGATGCAAACGTTCGCGACGATGGTTGAGGAAGAATCGCACGTCGGCGACGCCGTCGCAAACGACGACGTCTTCGGGATCTGCGAACCGGCGGCCGTCGATCTGAACGGTATAGTCGCCTGCCAGAAACCCATTGAGCGTGCGCCGGACGCTGCGTGCGAACTTGTCGTCTGGCGCTCGCGAGCCAATCACCTCACGCACCGCCATCGCCAGGAGGTCGCGTACGCGCAGAGGCGTGACCAGTGCAAACGCCGCCGACCCTCCGTCGGCGACGGCCCGGATATCCATCGGTATCCTGACGCGAATCACGGCGCTCATTTTCGTCCGTGCCGAGGAGCTGCCTGCCGCTTGGAATAAACGGTACCGCCGTGTCCCACCTGGGCAACGTACCTGCCGAACTACTCGTCGGAACCGTTGAAAAGCTTGTTGCGAAAATGGACGACGGCGAGCTCGCGGCGGAGTATCGCGCGGCCGTTCCCGACATGCCTGACGAAGCGTGCGGGGCGTTCGTGGAATCCATTTTCGATGCGTTTCGCGATCGCGGCGAGTCGTCTGAGGACGTTGTCGAGGAAGCTGGAACGACCCTCGAACGTGTCGCATCCCGCGAAACCGACGCGGTATCGGCTATTTTGGACTACGCCGCCTCCAGCCCCGGTCTCTTGAAAGAAAGCACAGCGGTGTTCGTCGAGCGACGCCCGGATCTCGTCGACGTGTTGCCGCGGGGGCTGTATGATGCCGTGTCGCAACGGCTCGCACCCGGATCGTGAGCGATTACCGTCGCCGCCGCCGTTCCGACGAGGGACGCGAATCGGGCGGCCTGCCGTTAATCCCGCTGGTGCTCGTCGTGGTCTTCGCAGGTTTGCTGTTGGGCGCGTTGCTCGCGCACTTTTTCGGCGGCGGACCCGGCAAACAATCGTCGGGAACGACGGTTGCGCAATCGACGCCGCTGCTCGTTACGCCGGTGCCGACCGAACAGCCGGTTCTGAACCCGCGATCGAGTCCCAGCCCGGCCGTATCGCCCACGCACACAGCATCGTCCACGCCGTCGCCCACTGCGTCACCGTCGACCTCACCGTCGACCTCTCCGCAGCCGTCCAAGAGTCCCAAAGCATCGCCTACCCAGACAACGCGGGTCGCGCTCTCGCCACATCCGGTCAGCAGCGCGATCGTGCATCAAATTGCAGAGGCGCCGCCGCAACCCGACCGCGGCGTTCCTTCCAGACCGGCCGTTGAACCCACGGCGACGCCCGCAGCAACGCCGGCGCCCGCCGCACCGGATGGGTCGGAACGCGCGGCAGGCGTCGTACGATCCTACCTATCGGCGTTGGCAAGCGGTAATCGTGCCCTGGCGACGACCTATCTCTCAAGCGGTACGCCGGGCGAAGTATTCATGGACTCGACCGCGCACGTCGTGTCGCTCAAATCGACCGCGAGCGGCACCGGCTACCACGTCGCCGCAGAAGTTCAAACGGCGGCGGGGGCGTATGCGGTGACGTTCAGTGTCGAACCCGGCACGTCGGGTTTACAAATTACCGATCACTACGCGATCAAGGAACATTAACGCCGGCAACCCGCGGCAGCGAATCAAACTTCGGCGCCGAGGCCGGTCGCCGCGCGCACGCGCAGGCGATCGAACAGCGCCTCGGCCTCCGCGTCGGGCCAGATCAACGAACCCGCAAACGCCCCGAGAAAGCCGGCCGGGATCGATATGATTCCCGGGTTTTCGAGTGGAAAGATCGCATGCGCGCCGAGCACGATCGGGCTCGTGAGAATCGCTGCTAGCGAAACTCCTAACCCGCACAACATCCCGGCGATCGCTCCGCCGCGCGAGAAGCGGCGCCACGACAGCGCCAGCAAGATCACCGGAACGTTCGCGCTGGCCGCTACCGCGAATGCCAAGCCGACGAGAAACGCGACGTTGTAAGTGCGCAGTGCGATCGAAAGCATGACGGCGAGGACGCCGACCACGACGGCCGTCGCGCGTGCGATGAAGAGATGCTCTCTTTCGTCGCCTTCACCGTCGCGAACCAGATTGAACCAAATGTCGTGCGCGAAGGCCGACGACGCGGTAATAGCCAGGCCGGCAACGACGGCGATAATCGCCGCAAACGCGACCGCAGCCACGAACGACGACAGCAACGACCCGCCCAGTTCTCCAGCCAGCAGCGGGGCGGCGAGATTATTGTTGAGGACCGGCACGATGAAGCCGTTGTGCGCCAGCTGCGAGTTCAGCGCGTGCGCTTCGCTCGCGTGCTTGGCGATATACTCGATCGCTTGTCCGGCGTACATTCGTTGTCCGATATGCTGCTGGCCGACGAGCGTAGCCGCGCCCAATCCAATAAATGACGTTGCCAGGTAGAACAGGCCGACCAACACCATCGCCCACGCGACCGACGTGCGCGCCGCTTTGGCCGACGGCACGGTGAAGAATCGCATCAGGATATGCGGAAGACCGGCGGTGCCGAGTACTAGCGCTAACCCCAAGGAAATCATGTTCCACGCGCCCTGCGTGCCGTGAAACATCAGCCCCGGAGCGAGTAAATTGGTAACGCCGGTTCCGGTGGGGACCGCCGACGCGGCGTGCAGAAAGTGGGTGAGTGAAAAACCGAAGCGCGATAAGACCAGCACGGTTAAGACCGCAGCCGTAATGAGCAGCAACCCGGCTTTGATAATTTGGACCCACGTGGTCGCGAGCATGCCGCCGAACGAAACGTAAATCACCATGAGCATTCCGACGATGCCGATCGCTAGCCACTCCGGCACTTGCGGGATCAGCCACGAAACGATCAAACCGCTGCCGACCATCTGCGCGATCATGTAGAAGAGCGTGATCGCGAGTGTCGAGACGCCGGCCAGCGCGCGTACCGTCCGGCCACGAAGCCGGAACGATATGAGATCCGCCATGGTGTATTTGCCGGCGTTGCGCAACGGTTCGGCTACCAGGAACAACACCGCCAGATATGCGACGAGCCAGCCGACGGAATACATGAATCCGTCGAACCCGTAAAATGCGATCAGGCCGGTGATGCCCAAAAACGACGCCGCCGAAAGATAGTCGCCGGTAATCGCCCAACCGTTTTGAATTCCGCCGATACGGCGGTGCGCCGTATAGAAGCCTTTGCGTGTCGTCGTCGAGCCCGACGCCCAGACCGTAACGATCAACGTGATCGCCACGAAGACCGCAAACATCACCAGCGACGGTTCGTGCATTAGCCGCGGATCTCGTGCATTTCGCGATGCCGCAACTTTGCGGCGGCAAGGTCGAACTTGCGCGCGCGTATTACGTAGGCTGCCATCAACAGCCACGCCATCGCGAACTGCGAGAGCGCAAACCAGTACGCGATCGACAGCGCTCCCCACTGGCGGCTCATAAACTGCGGCGCGATTGCAATCGAAAGCGGCAGCGTAAGATAGTAGACGATAAAGAAGATGGTGGCCGGAATTACGAACCGGCGGCGTTGCGATGTAAGCGCGCGAAACTCAGGCTCTTCGGCCAGCGTTTCCCACATCTCTTGATCGATGGGATGGTGCGACACGACGAGTCGAGTTGTCTACGGGCAGGCGGCTACCTCTAACGGCGCGTCCCTTGGAGCGCGCGCCGAAGGTCGGAACCGATCAATTCGTCGATAGCCAACGCGGCGATCAGCGCGCCGGCAGCGACGATTTCCACGGCCGTCGCGGATGCGGCTCGCGGCGGAAACGCAAACGCAATCTGCAGTACGCTAAGCGCCAGTAGTGCCAGCGCGATGCAGTACCGAGCGATCCAGCCGAAGCCGCTCCGGCGCGGAAGCCGGATCAGGACGATCGCGACGAACGCGCCCGCTACTGCCAACGCGAGCCGCACGCCGGTCAAGATGAGGAATGCGGTCAAAACGCGCCGCGCGGGGGCTTACTCTTCGTCGGGCCAGCCGGCGATTTCACCGACGGCGGCACTCTTGAGCACCCGCAGGCCGAGCATCGCGCATTTCATTCTGGTCGGACTGATACCGATGCCGACGTTCTCGAGAACGGCTTCCTTCGACAGACGCGCGACGTCCTCGAGCTTCATCCCCTTGATGGATTCGGTTAACATCGATGCCGATGCCTGACTGATAGCGCAGCCCTTCCCGGAAAATCGTACGTCGGCGACCGTCCCGCCCTCCAGGCGCAGTTCCATTTCGATGGCGTCTCCGCACAACGGATTGACGTCGGATGCGCGTGCGTCGGGATGCTCGAGATGGCCGAAGTTACGCGGATTACGGTAGTGGTCGAGAATGTAATCGCGGTAAAAATCATCCACGCCGGTTACGCGATTCCAAAAACGCCGGCCGCCTTCTCGAGCCCGGCGGCTAACGCGTCGACGTCTTCGCGCGTGTTGTACAGATACAACGAGGCGCGCGCGGTCGCCGACCAACCCATTTTGCCCATCAACGGCATCGTGCAGTGGTGGCCGGCGCGGATACAGATCCCCTCGGTATCCAAGATCGACGCGAGATCGTGGGCGTGAATGTCGGCGAAGTTAAACGAGACGATGCCGGCCGCCAGTCGCGAGTCGCGCGGGCCGTATATGCGCAAACCGCGGGTCTCGAATTCGGCCAAGCGTTCGAGTGCGTAATCCGTGAGCTCGCGCTCGTGCTCGTGAACCCAATCCATTCCGGTGCGCGTCAAATACTCGACCGCCGTACCAAGCGCAATCGCATCGGCGATGTTACCGGTTCCGGCTTCGAAGCGCCACGGCGGTTCGGCGAACGTGGCGCGATCGTATGCGACCGTATGGATCATATCGCCGCCAAACTCGAACGGCGGCATCGACTGTAGAATCTCGCGTTTGCCGTACAGGGCGCCGATACCGGTTGGACCGAGCATCTTGTGGCCGCTGAATGCGTAAAAATCGACATCGAGCGCGCGTACGTCCACGGGGAAGTGCGGCACCGCTTGCGCGCCGTCGACTAAGACCCGCGCGCCGGCAGCGTGCGCTCGTCGAACGATCTCTTCGAGCGGAGCCACCGTGCCCAGCGTATTGCTGACGTGACCGAGTGCGACGAGCTTGCAGCCGCGCAACAACGTATCCAGATCGTCGAGCACGAGTAGCCCGCGTTCGTCGGCCGGAATTAGGCGAAACTCGGCGCCGTTACGGAGGCACAGTTCTTGCCATGGGATCAAATCCGAATGATGCTCGAGCTCGGTGGAGAGAACTGCTTCGCCTTGGCCCACGTTTTGCGCGCCCCACGTATATGCAACGAGATTGATCGCCTCGGTGGTGTTGCGGACCCAGATGAGGTCTCGTGCCTCGGCGCCAACGAAACGCGCGACTTTGCCGCGGGCCGACTCGTAGGCATCGGTTGCGCGCTCCGCGATCTCGTATACGCCTCGATGGATGTTGGCGTTGTAGTTTTGATAGTAGTCGACTAATGCGTCGATCACCACCTGCGGCTTTTGCGACGTGGCGGCAGAGTCGAGATAGACCAAGCGTTTACCGCGCGACGTCGGACGCTTGAGGATCGGGAAATCGGCGATAATCCGCGCAAGCTTCGGATCCACGCCGGCATGTTGGGCGGCGACGGTCATCCCAGCTTGGCCTCGATGGCGTCGCGAATGCTGCTGCGGAGCGATTGGGTCGGAAAGCGCTCGATCGCCGGCTCGAAGAACGCGATCGCGATCATGCGCTCGGCGTCGGCGGCCGCGATGCCGCGGCTTTGCATGTAAAAAATCTGATCGCCGTCGAGCGCCCCGACCGTCGCGCCGTGGTATGCCTTGACGTCGTTGGCGGCAATCTCCAGGGCCGGCACGGAGTCGATGTGCGCGCGCTCGGACAGGAGCAACGCGTCGTCACGCAACGCGGCGTCGCTGCCTTGGGCGCGTTCGGCGATGCGAATGCCGCCGACGAAGCGAGCCTGCCCCGAACCGATCGCGGCCGATTTCACGACCGTATCTGAAACGGAATTTCCGACCGTGTGGTCCAGTCGGGCGACAAGGTCGACGTGCTGGGTGCCGTTAGGGAAGAAGATCGACGTAACGCCGGCTTCGACGCCTTCCCGTTCGATCGCAACGGCGATCTCGCCGACCGTCAGCGCCGCTCCGGTGTCGGCGCACGCCCAATGCACGGTCGCGTCCTTTCCGGGACGCGCGAAACGCGAATGCACGCATTGCGCCGCATCCGTCAAGTTTTGATGGTTGGCGAAGGTCACGGTCGCGTTCTCATCCGTAACGATTTCGGTCGCGCCGCACGCGAAAGCGGGGGCGCCGCTGAAGCGCTCGATGACGGTCACTTCCGAGCCGGCCGCGGCGTACACGACGGTGTACGCGAAGGCTGCGGTTCCGGGTGCAAAATCGAAATCGATCACGACCGGTTCGGTTGCCGCGACGTTGGGTGGCACGTACACGAACGCACCGCCCTGCGCGAAGGCGCGTGCCAACGCGCCGAACTTCGACGAGCCGATCTCGGTCATGCCGAATGCGCGAGCGAATTCTTCGGCGTATTCCGTCGCTGCGACGCGCAAATCGCAGGCGACGATGCGAGCGTTCGGATTGTCGATGCGCGGCGACGACTCTGCGACATCGGCCGCCGGATCGGGCGACAGCGTCTCCAGATCGATGCGCCAATATCGTCCCACCCGCTCGCGCCGGCTTGGCAGTTGCGAGAACTGCTCGAACGCTTGTAGTCGCCGTTCTTGCGAGAGAATCGCGGGATCGAGCGTGGCCAGTCGCCCGGTCAAGCCGGCCGGCGCCACCGCGCTAGACAACGCTGCCGATCTCTTCGCGGATCGTGTCGTACCCTTCGCTCTCGATGCGATGCGCCAAGTCGGCGCCGCCGGTTTTCACGATCCGTCCATCCATCATCACGTGCACGACGTCCGGGGCGATGTACTGCAGAATGCGCGGATAGTGCGTGATGATCAAAAAGCCCGCGCTGCGACCTTCTTCGGTTTGGCGCAACGCCTGCACCGACGCACATACGTCGCGCAAGGCGTCGACATCCAGACCCGAATCCGTTTCGTCCAGGATGGCATATTTCGGTGCGAGCACCGCGAGTTGCAGCATTTCCAGTCGCTTTTTCTCACCGCCGGAGAAACCGTCGTTCAGATACCGCCCCATGAATGCCGGATCCATGCCCAGCACGTCCATTTTTTCGAGCAGCAACGCGCGAAACTTGGCCGGCGCAAGCGAGTCCGGACGCACGGCTTGACGGGCCGCATGCAAGAAGTTGGCGACCTTGATCCCCGGAATAGCCGCTGGATACTGGAACGAAAGAAAGAGACCGGCGCGCGCTCGCTTGTCGGGCGACATCTCGAGCAGATTCTCGCCGTCGAGCGACGCGGTACCGGAGGTGACGTCGTAATGCGGATGTCCCGTCAGCGCGAACGCGAGGGTAGACTTACCGCTGCCGTTCGGACCCATCAGGGCATGCACGTTACCGGGCTCGACCGCCAGGTCGATCCCCTTGAGAATTTCCTTGCCCTCGACGCTGCAGTGCAGATCGGCAATACGTAAGCCCCGGTCGGACACCCAGTGTTCCTCCTCAGTAGTGTGGGCGCAGTGCGCACGCGTAATCGTACCCAGCCTTCCATAGAAAGTCAAGGAGAAACTTTACTATCTGCCGGGTGCGTGGTACGATTGCGTCGATGCACGACAGCCGGTTTTTCTCGTCAACCCGTGGACGGATCGTGACGGAACTGCGGCGCCGGAGTACGGCTTCGGCCGGAGATCTGGCCGCCTCGCTAGCCTTGTCGTCGAACGCCGTGCGCCAGCAACTCGTGCTCTTGGAACGCGACGGCTTGGTCGAAGAGAAAGCCGTACGGCGAGGGCCCACCAAGCCGACGTTGGAATTCTCGCTGACGGATCGAGCCGCCGAGCTGTTTCCGCAATCGCACGGCCGCATGTTGTCGGCGGTGCTGCGCGAGGTGCGCGATCAGTTCGGTCCGCCGGCGATCGACAGTATCTTCGACGGCCTGTCCGAGCGAGCGGTCGAACGGGCGCGACGGCACGTTAACGCTCCCTCGCTGGAGGGCCGCCTCGCGCAGCTCACAGATATGCTGCGTGAGGACGGCGTCGTGGTCGATTACACGCCGATCGAGGGCGGTTTCGCCTTGCACGAACATACCTGCCCGTACACCAGCGTCGCTCGCGAGCATCCGCAGATGTGCCGGGTCATCCATCGCGTCATCGACGAAACCGTCGGCTGCGCGCCCGAACAAACGGAGTCGCTGGCGCGCGGCGACAAAGAGTGTCGCTTCGAAATGAAACCGCAGTCGTAAAACCGTAGTCGAAAGAGGATCATGGACTTTCCGAAATTTCAGCGCTTGGTCGAAGAACGCAGCGGATTCCGCACGATGGAAAATCCGACCGCCAGCGGCGAGTATTTTAGCGACTCGTGCGGCGACATGTATAACTTTTTCCTGAAGGTCGGTCCGGGCGCGGTGATCGAGGATATTTCGTATTTCACCACCGGGTGCGGATTCGGAACCGCGACGTGCAGTCTCGTGGTCGATCTGGCTCGCGGTAAAACGATCGACGGAGCGTCGGCGATTACGGGCGAGCAGGTCGAGGCCGAGCTCGACGGTTATCCGGAAAAGAAAAAAGACTATCCGCAGCGCGCGCTCGAGGCGCTGCACGTGGCGATCGACGACTACCGTGCGAAAATCGCGTCGGGTGCCATCGAAGATCTGTCGTCGTTACCGGCTCGCGCGATCGAACCGGCGTCAGGGCCCGTGGTTGCCGCGGTGCCGGATGAAAAACTGCTGATCAAGCTGCATTAACGCGAAGCGAGGTACGGGTTGTGCGCCCGCTCCGTTCCCACGGTGGTGAACGGACCGTGGCCCGGTACCACCAGCGTCGCGTCGTGATACGGCATCAACTTGCGATGGATCGACGAAACGATGTCGCCCATCGAAGTGCCACCTAAATCCCAGCGTCCGATCGAACCGGCGAACAACGTGTCGCCGGTGAGCAACGTCGCTTCGTCGCGGTTGCCGATCGAGAAGCAGACGCTTCCCGGCGTATGTCCGGGCGTATGCAGCACGCCGACGCGAAAATCACCGGTCTCCACGATCTGACCGTCGTGCAACTTTCCATCGAGCGGCACGACCGCCGGAGCGACCGATAAACCGATCCAGCCGGCTTGCTCCCCAATGGCTTGATACAGCGGCAGATCGGCCGGATGCAAGAATCCTTTCGCACCCGTCGATTCCCGCAGAAGGCCGAGATCGCCGATGTGATCGATGTGTGCGTGCGTGTGCAGCAAAAACTGCGCGCGCCAACCGCGTTTATTGAGGCGGGCGACGACCTCGTCGACGCCATCCCCACCATCGACGACGATCGCTTCGCCGCTGCGTTCGTCGGCCAAGATCGTGCAGTTGCAATCCAGCGGACCGACGGCAAACGTTTCGCGAATCACTCGACGCGAATTCCGAAATCTCGATAGCCGCCGTCGAAATAGCCCAGCGGAGAGCCGGTGCGGGCCGAGCACGATACGACGGCGCCTACAAAGATCGAATGCGACCCCACGTGATGCTCTTCGAGCACGCGGCAATCGAAATGCGCGATAGCGTTGGCTAAGACCGGTGCGCCGGTGGCGTCCACGCCGTACTCGATCGTTTCGAATTGGCGATCGCGCACTTTACCGGCAAAATGCTCTCCGATGTGGCGCTGCTCGCCCGACAAAACGTTGACGCAAAAAACTTTCGATTCGGAAATGTAGAGATAGCTGCGCGCCTCGCGATTGACGCACACCAGCAACGCCGGCGGGTCGACCGAAACGCTGGCGAACGACGTCAGCGTCAGGCCGCGTGGCTCTCCATCGCGTAAACTCGTGACCACGGTGACCGAGCTCGGAACGTGACGCATGGCCGCGCGGAATTCGGCCCCGGCGGTCATTGTTTGCGTGCGCCGATCGCCGTACCGTCGCCGACGGTCAGCAACGTGGCGTCTAACTCCGGATGATCGAGAAAACGCTCGTTGAACGCTCGCGCAACCAAGACGTCGGGCGCGTCGTCGTCCTCGTCGGCCACCCGGCCGCCGAGCAAACAGCCGTTAAAGATCGCAAGGCCGGAAAGTTTGAGCATCGGAACGATCAAGTCGAGGTACGACTCGTATTGATCGAGCGGGGCGTCGACAAACACCATGTCTAAGTTGCGATGCGAGAAATTCTCGAGCAGCTCCAGCGACGGCGTGTTGAAGATTTCGATAAAGTCATCTTCTTCGGCGCGTCTGAAATAGGAACGTGCCAAGTCCGTACGGCGCGTGTCTGGGTCGATCGTCCAGATTTTCCCCATGCGAGGTTGCGCGAGGGCCATCCAGAGGGTTGCATAGCCATATCCAGTTCCGATTTCGAGGATCCGGCTCGCCTGCATCGCGTGGGTGATGGTCGAAAGCAGCCGGCCCGTTTCGCGCGATACGAGCGCGATGCCGTCTTGGCGGCTACGCTGCTCTAGCTCGAGCAAAAGCGGATGCGGACGCCGATGTGCCGTTTCCAGGTAGCGCGTCGTCTGCTCCATCGCCCGGATGTTGGCCGGGAATGAAACGCGCCCTCCCCGAAGTTGCGGCGATGACGAGCCGTCTGCGGCTATTCCCGCTCAACGCGGTGCTGTTTCCCGGTTCCGTGTTGAACCTGCACGTTTTCGAAGAACGCTACAAGCGGATGATTTCCGAGTGCGTCGCCGGCGGCGAAGGCTTCGGCGTGGCGCTCATTGCCGAGGGCGCCGAAGCCGGTGACGTCGACGTGATACCACGCCACGTCGGTTGCGTGGCTGAAATTGTCGGCGTAACGGCGTTAACGCAAGGGCGTTCGTACGTTACAGCCGTCGGACGCGATCGTTTTCGCATCGACGAAATCGTCGCGCGCCGTCCGTTTCTGATCGGCGAAGTGCGATCGATCGGCGACGAACTGGGCGACGGAATACAAGCGGTGGACGACGAGTGCAGCCGCGTGCGGGTGCTATTTGAAGAATACGTGCGCATGGCCGACGATCTTCCGGATACCGGGTTGGTGGCTGCCGTTCCCGACGATGCGACCGAAGCGTCGTTTTTCATAGCCGACGCGCTGTCGGCGACGGCACACGTAAAACAGCGATTGCTCGAACTACCGACCACCAAAGAACGCCTGTTGGCCGAACGTCATTTGCTGCAAACCGCGTTACCCGAACTGCGCTCGACCCGCGACAAACGGCCACCCGAGCCCGCCGGCGACGCCTTCCGTCGCGATCAAGAGCGCTACTTCGGAAAGTATTTTTCGCGCAGTTAGAGGTCCGTGCCGTTCATTCGTTCGGCGCTCTTCACGACGTTTCGAAGCAACGCGACGTTCGTAACCGGCCCGACGCCGCCCGGTACCGGGGTAATGGCGCCGGCGACTTCGACGGCGGAATCGAAATCGACATCGCCTCTTAACGCGCCGTCTACCATGGTCGTGCCGACGTCGATGACCGTCGCGCCCGCGAGCAAATCCGATCCCTTGATGAGACCGGGAACGCCGGCGGCCACGACCACGACGTCGGCCATGCGCAGATACGGCTGGAGCTCGCGCGATTCTTTATGCAAAACGGTGACCGTCGCGTCTTGTGCCAACATCAGCAGTGCCACCGGAGCTCCGACCACGATCGAACGTCCGACCATCACCGCGTTCTTGCCGCGCAACGGCCAATGCGGACTGCGTTCGAGCAATAACATAACGGCGGCCGGCGTTGCCGGAACGAACTCCGTGCCGCTTCCAAATGCGAGATGGCCCTGATTCATCGGGTGCGCGCCGTCGGCGTCCTTTTCGGCCGGAATTGCGTCGGCGATAGCGCGAATCGGAAGTCTCGACGGCAGCGGTTGTTGCAACATGACGCCGTGAACGGCCGGGTCGTCGCCCAACGAGCGCAGCGCTGCTCGGACTTCATCGACCGTTGCCGACTCGGGCAATTTTCGAATCTCGACGTCGATTCCGGCGTTGGCGCCGGTCTTGGCTAACGTGCGAACGTACGCGCGGCTCGAGTCGTCCTCTCCGACGAAGACGATGGCGAGGCGAGGATGAATTCCGGAGTCGAGGAGCGCAGTCGTGCGCATCACAAGTTCGGCGCGCAATTCGGCGGCAAGCATTTTCCCGTCGAGAATTCGGGCCGGCACGCCCCGCGGTTTCGGTCGTCGAAGGGAGCATCCCCGCTGCGCAGACTCGAGGTCTACCCGGCATGAATCAACGCTGGCTGTGGTGGCTGCTCGTGCCGGTTGCCGCTATCGCGGTGCTGATCGTCGCCCCGTTCGTTCGGCCAAGCGGCGGCGGCCAAGGGCCGGCCGGTCCGACCGCGCTGAGCGGTCAACCCGAAACGGTGGTCGCACTCTCCGACGATTTCGGACGACCCGTGTCCCTCGAACGCTACAAGGGCCGGATCGTGGTGATGAATTTGTGGGCCTCATGGTGCCCGCCATGCCGGGCGGAGATGCCGGAGCTGCAGCAATTTTATGCGCAAAACGTCGCGCGCGGCGTGGCGGTTATCGGCGTCAACGAAGGTGAGTCCGCCCAACGCGCCGCGGCCTTCGCGCGATCCTTGGGAATTTCGTTTCCGATTTGGATCGATGAAGACCAGCGCTACGGACGCGTGTATGCAGCGCTGGGTCTTCCGACCACGATCGTGATCGATCGCGACGGCACGGTGCTGCGCGGTTTCGACGGACCGGTGACGCTGCCGGATCTACAAGCGGCGGTTTCGTCGCGGTTACGATCGCGTTGAGTTTTTCCGTCGCCGCGCTCGCGGTGTGCGCGGTCGCACTGATCGAAATCGCGTTTGCCGGACACGACTATCCGTATCACGCCGGCTGGTTCAACGTTGCAATCGTTGCCGTATGGATCGTCGCCGCATGGCGCGCGCGCGTGCGACTGCGCTCGAACCTGCCGGCGCGGGCGCGCGTCGCGCTCGCGGCGATCGTGCTGGGAAGCGGTATGGCATGCGTCGCGACGGTTGCGTCCGGATTATTGGCACCCGACGCGCAAACGATCGTTGGAGCTCCGGGGCAGCGCGTGAAGGTGCCCGGCACCGGCGATTGGCTCGCATTTCCGCTGACCGGAGCGCAATCGCAAGAAGGAGCGGTCGTCTTGCAACGAGCCCGCGGTACGCTGGCGCTCGATCGTCCGCGCCAAGCCGGCGGGTACGTGTATCGTGCCATACCGCGCAACGTCGTGTCGGTCGACGCACGCGATCTCTCGGGCAATCGACTGACGATCACGCAGCCCGAAGGCAAGCTGTTTCTGTCGCCCGTGTTGCTGATGGCGCAGACGCAGAATATTTCGGGTCTCGACCTTCCGTTCGACGGATTTTCGATTCCGGCGGCGCGGCGCAATGTGAAAGCGGTACTGTTTTCACCGCAAGCGGCGGCTGCAGTTCGCAGCTTGCCGGCCGGTTCGGGACCAGCAGTCTTGTTCGCAGTGGACGACGAGCGCGGCCAACCGCTTCCGCATGGCATCGCTCTTTCTACCGGGGGGGCCGCCGTGCGCGCGGGCAATTTACTGCTGGCTGCGACGGCCTTCCAATATCCGGCGATTCAGATCGTGTCGGCTCCGCCGTTGCTACCTACCTGGATCGGGACGCTGCTCGCGATCGCCGGCGTGGGGTACTTCGCATTTACGGTTTTGCGACGGCGGTAGTGGCGATGGATGGTGCGGCGAGTTTCACGGTGAGGTTGGCGGCCGAAGCGTCCAATGCGGTGCGGTACGCAGCGTACTGGCTTCCGTGCGGAGGATCGACGACCACGAACTTGCCTTGACTCGTCACGCCGGTTATGCGGAACGTGCCGTCTGCTGCCGTCGTTGTGAACGGCGCGGTGACCGGATCGCTACTGTTGCCGTCTGAAACGAGCACCAAGGCGCCCGCGACCGGCAACGAAGTTGTGGCATCGACCACGCGTCCGGCCACGACCGTTATGGGCTGTACGGGGTCGGTAGCGGGCGCATCGGAGGCGAGGTCTGCGCGTCCGTAGGTGCGCAATGCCTCGGCCGCTTCCTTGGAGTCGGGGAAGTTCGTGACCAGTGCTTCGAGCAACGCCGTCGCGTGCGCTCCGTGGGCCTTTCCGGCTCGAACGTAGCATTCGAACAAATGCGCCAACACCGCGGCTAACCAAGGATCGTGTGGGTATTGCGCTTTCCAAACGACGACGGCGTCGTCGATGCGTTCGAGCGAGTTCACACCATCGGCGGTCTGAAGCGCGGTGTCCGGCTCGCCTTGCACCGTGACGATTCGGTTGCGGATTTCGAGCACGGACTGGCCGAAGCGACCGAAATAGTTGTCCACGGGAGCTTCTTGCGAAGCCGCCGGCTGTTGCACGGCCGGCGTGGCCGGGTCTGTGTTCGATAGCGCGGCCACCGGCGTCATAAACGCGCCGGCGACGAGCATCGAGAAGAGGGCGATAACGGGCGTTTCTCTCATGAAAGGACACCCCTCCTTCGAAAAGAGAGCAAACGAGGGAAGTACGAAAAACCTAGAGTATAGGCTCCTTACCTTGCCCGGCAAAACGACCGGGCAGCGACATTTCCACTAGCCCGGGGATTGGCCCTCCCGGGCTAATGGGGTCTTTTTAAAAATCGGTAACCGACGTGAAGGCGAATCGTTCGAATTTGGCTGTGGGAACCACCATCGAATAGTGGTAGCTGCCGGTGCGCCGTTGCTCGGAAGAAAATTCGCATCGGCCGAGCAGATCGACGATACCGACGTTAAACCGCATGTTGCGTACGCCGCGCGCGACGCATCCGTCTTCAATCGCGAACGTGCCGTCGCGGGTCATTCCGGTAACGATCGCGCGCTTTCGGTCGACGGTGCGAATGTACCAGAAACGCGAAATCAGCAAACCGCGTTTGGTTTGCGCGATCAGCTCTCGGGTCGACTTCGATCCGCCCGCAACGACCAGGTTGCGCGCCTGCGGCCCGTAGGCGTTAGGAGCCGGCAGCGCGTGACCCGTGTTGACGCGATCGAGTTTCTTGGCGTAGTACGAGTCGGTGAGGATCGATTTCACGACGCCGTTTTCGACCAACGACAAACGCTGCGTAGGCTGTCCTTCAAAATCGAACGGCATGCCGGGAGCGAGCGGATGTGCGTAATCGTCGCTCAACGTAAATTGCTCGGAGAAATACGAACGGTCGAGTCCGTCGCTGCAAAACGACGAGCCATCGTCGAACGACTGCGCCGAAAAGTGATCGGCGAGATAGATCAAAATTTCGCCGAAGGCGGCAGGCTCGAGAACGACCGTCCATTCGCCTGGATCGACCGACGACGGATTCGCCGTGCCGCGCGCTTTTTCGGCAGCGGTGCGGGCCACCGCAGCGGCGTCGATCGAACCGGCTGCCGAAGAATACCCTTCGGCGAAGCCGGTGGAATCGGATGCCGTCATCTTTACGTTCAGTGCGGCGTCGGTGCCGTCGAACGACGCGACGCCGCCCGACGTGTTGGCGACGGTCAAACCGCTCGTCGACGTCGACGCGTAGCCGGCGGACCAGCATTCGGCGGATTCGGCGGCGGCGAACACCGGCGAGCACATTCCGGCACGGACGTTGGCTCCCGCGACGGCCGTCGCTGCGTCGTATGCGCCGTCGACCGGTGCGTACGCCGACGGCCCGGGCAGATCGGGCGTAAGCGGATCCGGCGGCGACAACTTGGCCATCTCGACCGCGCGCGCTACCGCAGATCGCAAGGACGCGTCGTCTAAGCGATTGGTTTGTGCGACGCCGGTGCGATTGTCGACGACGGCACGAACCGACACGTCGACGTTTTCCACGGCAAGATTTTGATTGGACACCTCGTGCGTGAAACGCGTCAGCGCGGCATCGCCGGCCGAAACTAGGACTTCGGTACGGTCGGCACTCGAAAGCGCTAGGATTCGTTTGGCGAGCGCTTCGCGCTGCGCGGCCTGCATCGTCGGACTATCCACGGTAACCCACTCCTACATCGACCCCGCGGAAACGTGCCGCCGCTGCCGCTTGCGTGGTGCGGCCGGTTTGCATCGGCTCGCCCTTTCCGCAGTTCGGCGTTCCCCACGCGAACCACGAGCGTGCGTCGCCGATCGCGTCGCACGAGTTCCAAAAATTCGGGGTCACGCCGCCGTACGTGGGATTTTTCAGCAACCTGCCGCGCTTCCCGTTCTTGATCTCCCACCCCATCTCGCATCCAAATTGGAAGTTGAGCCGGCGATCGTCGATCGACCACGAGCGGTTACTCTCCATGTAGATGCCGTCTTTCACGTCGTCGAATAAATTGTCGAACGGAACGTTACCCGGACGCAAACTCAGATTGCACATGCGAATCATCGGAACGCTCGACCAACCCGAGGCACGCACGCAGGCGTTGCTTTCGCGGCCGATCGCGCGCGCCGTATCGTTGCTCATTTCGTATCCGGCCAAGACGCCATCGCGCACGATGTCGGAACGAATCGAACGGGTGCCCTCGTCGTCGTAGCCGCACGTCGCCATGCCGCGGTCGAGCGTATTGTCGATTTCGATCGTCACCCGCTCCGAGCCATATTGTAATTTGTCGAGCTGGTCGATCTCGAGAAAGCTCGTTCCGGAAAAGTTTGCTTCCCAACCCATCACGCGGTCGAGCTCGGCCGGATGCCCGCACGATTCGTGAATCTGCAGCGACATCTGCGAACTGCCGAGGATGATGTCGAACACACCGGACGGACATTGCGGAGCGCGCAGCAGTTCGGAGGCTTCCTGGGCGATGCGAGGTGCCTCGTCGATCAATCGTGCGGCCTCGACGATTTCCCAACCGCCAGACTGATACAGGCCGACGTCGCCCGGATAGGTGCGCACCTGCACGTCGCCGTCGCCGACGGCCATCGCCTCGATGCCGGAACCGGTTTGCCGCAACCGCTGTGCGATCCGCGAACCGATCGTGCTGAAGAAATACTTGTCGGTGCGCCACAGATCGAGCCACGCGCGTCCGACCGCGACGCCCGCCGGACCGTGCAGCAGCCGTTCGGCTTCGAGCAGCAGCGCCACGCGTTCGCCCAGCGGAACGTCTTGTGGGTCGCGCTCGATGCGGGCTTCGAACGTATCTTGGTACGCGCGAGTGGGTGCCGCTCCGACGCGACGTCGCGCGATGGCGGCGCCGGCTCGAGCGACGTCGACCGCGCGTGCGGCCGCCGCGTCGATACCCGCGTCGGTCAAATCCGACGTTGCCGCAAACCCCCACGAGCCATCGAGTAGCGCGCGCACGCCCATTCCGGTGCTGGTCGCGTCGGACAGCGTCGCGACGACGCCGTTGCGCACCTCGATACGTTCGGCGCGATCGACCTCGAAGCGCGTGTCGGCATATTCCGCACCGCGCGCGACCGCAGTATCCAGCGCGCGGCCCGCGGCCGTTTCAAATTCCACGAGATATCCTTACTGTCCAGCGACGATAGCGCGGACGTTGCGCAGGACGATTCGACCGGAAGCGAGCTGCAGGCCTTTCGGCGGCAGCACGTAGATGGCGACGAGCTGCGTCGGGGCGACGCTGTCGGTGCCGAATCGGACGACGACCCTGCGCCAGCCGGGCGATCCGAGCGGCGTGGCGTCGAGCAGACTCGTTTCGTTGATCGAGTTGCGCACGGCGACTCGTACGCGGCCGCCGCTGCCGTCGTCGAGAACGTCGAACGATAAGCCGATCGATCCGGGCGGCAACGCCGCACCGGCCGTGGCGTATGCGGCACGTTCGCCTGGGCCGAACGTGTAATCGAGCGCGACGCACGTCGCGCACGGCCCACGCGTGAGACTGCCGGGTCCGCCGTGCGGAATCGTCATAAACCGCGCGCGCTGCGCGAAGCCGAGGTCGACCCCGTGAGAACCGACGGTGACCCGTGCCATCGTCTTGACGCCGCCGATTTCGACCGATACGTCAGCGTTGCCGGTGCCGGCGACGAAACGGCCGAGCGAATCGACGCGGCCCGACGTTGCCGACCAATGCAGCGCCGCCGGAGCCGCCAGGGCGTAGCCGCGGGCGTCGACCGCGACCGCCGACAGATCGATCGATTCGCCGCGATCGACGTTGGCGATGCGTGGCAGAATCGTGACGGCGCTCGCAGCGCCCCACACCTCTACCGGCACTTCGCCGTGAAGCGCGCCATCGCGAAGCACGATCCGTCCGTGGCCGGCACGTGCCGCGACGAAGCGTCCTCGGTCTATTCGTCCGAGCGCCGGCGGATCGACCGTCGCAGTCGCCGTGTTGGGCGAACCAGCCACGTGATTGGCAGCGTCGACGGATGCGATACGCAACGCCACCTGTGCTCCCGGCAACGCGCGCACGATGCCCGGCCGCGCGACGATTCGTACCGCCGGCCCGACCGGATCGGTGCTGTACACGAACAATCCGTTTCCGACCGGTCGTTCGATGCCGTCCGATGGTGTATTAACGACTTCGGCTTGCACGTCGCCGAGCCGCCGCACTACTTCGGTCGACGAGCCGCCTCCATCGAACGCCAACCCTTCGGATGCGCCGAGTCCGCGCATCAGCGCCGCAAATTCGCGACGCGTGAGGCCAACGCTCGACGCTGGATGCCGGCCGTCGACTTCGATCAACAGCAGCCGTCCGTCGGGCGTGACGGCCGCGCCCGAACTCGGAATGCGCTTGTCGTATTCGCCGCCGCGCGGACCGTCCGGATCGTCGTACCACTGTCCTTGATGCAGAATCAACGGGCCGCCTCCGATTGCCGTTATCAGGGACTTGATGCCGAACGGCGACAGATCTCCGTCGACCGTCGCGGTGTCGCCGGCGGACGGTAGATCGAACGATCCATACGCGTTGGCACCGACCGCTAAGTAGTAGCCGGCGGGTTGGCGATTGAGATTGTCGGCCACCGACAGAACGCGAAACTGCGACGGAGAGGCCCCGCCGGATAGCGGCGACAGGGCGACGAGCGTGAGATTATCTTCGGGCGGAACCGCGCCGAATTCGGGCGTGAGCAATCCCGCACCACCCCCCGGAACGGGCAACTCGTTAACCGACGCGAGCGGAAGCTGGCTAGAGCCCACCGTCACCGTTCCGGTGAACGTGAACTCGACGATTTGCGGACTTCCGTTGCGTTCGATCGCCAGCGCGTAGCGTTTGCGCGGCATCGACAGCAACGCCCCGTCGCGCACGACCACGTTGGTCGGCCGGTACGTATTTCCGATGTCGAAATAATCGCCGTTAATGCCAGCGACGGCACCCGTGCGTTTCGACATCGATCCGACGGTTTCGCCGTGCGACTCTAAGGCGTCGCGCGCTTGCACTTCGGCCACTCGAACGTCGCTGCGACGCGAGTCGATCGACACGACGTGAATCGCGAGCGGGCCGGCCGCCGTTTGCAGCAGATATTCTGCGTATATGACGCCGGGCGCGACCGTTTCGATCGTCGGAGCCTGCGCTGCGATCGCAGGAAACGGGCCAGGCGGAGCGAGCAGCGCGGGAACGTCGGCCGCGCGTCCCGCGCACGGAACGACGGCCAGCGATGCGGCGAGCGTCATCGCCCGCGCCCAGCGTTGGTTCACGCGCCGCCGTGTGACGCCGGACGCATCACCGTGACGGCCAGCGGATAGCCGCCGGTGTCGAACGGCGCTCCGGGAACGCGCCGTAACGTCGTGGTATCGAACGCGTCGACTTGCGACGAACGCGCGCACGGAACGTACAACCGCCGGCTAATCGCGTCCAGGTACGGTTTCCACGGAGTATGACAGGTTGACAGCGGCGCGCGCTGCGATCGTAAGGTCGTCGCATTTAGCACGTACACGACGTCGGCGCTCTCGTCGGTAACGAACGCGCGTTTGCGAGCTGCATCGTACGCGACGCCCAGCGGAAACGCGAGGTTCGCGCTGCGCGCCACCCGTCGCGGCGGCCAGTGCCGCAGGTCGAACGATGCGACGTAGCCGGGAGTCGAGAACGGCGGATCCGCGCTCTGATTCGCGACGACGTACAGGCGCGTTGCATCGTCGTTGAGGGCGAGCGAAAACGCACGATCGGCGGCTTGGAAGCGGCGAACCACGCGCATCGATTGGGCTCCGACCACCGCAACCGTTCCGTCGTTGGCATTCGCTACGTAGACGAGGTTGTGAATCGAGTCGACGGCCACGCCTTCGGCAGTTTGTCCGGTCACCACGCTCGACACCGACCCGCCGGGGGTGACGCGCGTCAATCCGCCGCGTCCACCCAATTCGCGATTGGTGACGAATGCGTCGCCGCTTGTATCCAGCGCAATCTGATCGCCGAGCGGCACGCCGGCGTTTCGCGTAACGGTCCACGGGCTGCGCGCGACGACCGTCAACCGGTCGCCCTGCGTGTCGACTGCGAACAATCGGTTTGCGTTGGCTGCGGTGTCGCCGGGCGAACCTCCGATTGCGAGGACGCCGTCGACGGCGAAGTTGTCGGCACGGTGAAGGACGATGCCCGCATCGTAGCTGGCTACCGCGAGTTCGACCCGTTCCGGTGGAGGCGGCGAGGCGAGGGAGATTGTGGTTGCCGCGATGCCGGCCGCGTTACCGGCGATCAACGTCGCCGCATCGGCCCTCGCGTCGTCGGGAACTGCGTAGGTTCCGGCGTCGTCTAAGCTGCCGTCTCCGAGTAAACGAACGAGATACGGAGCGGCGAATCCATCGACTGCAATTGGAACCCTGCTGCCGGGCAGATAAGGCCACCGAGCCGTCGCGATCGATCCGACCGCGCGCGAAACGGGTGCCGGGCGCCAAACCATTGCGGTGCAAACCACCAGTACCGCGACCGCCGCCGCCGGCAGCGCGCGCGACTTCACGGCCGGAAGCCGACGATCATCAAAACGATGCCGATGACGCTCATCGCGCAGGCCGCGTTGAAGAAACCGCGCGTCGCTACGAGCGTCGAGATCGAAACGAGTACGATCGAAATGTCGAAGAAGGTCGTAGCGGTCTGGAGTGTTTCGTACGATCGAAGGACGTGCTCGGATTCCACGTCCTTGTCTTCGGATTGCTTTTCGAGCGTCTGCGCTTTGACGAGGACGTCGGCAGAACTCGTGCGTTCGGAATCGGCGATGATTTGCAACTGCCGTTTGCCGGCCGCCGTGCCGATCACGTTTGCGGCGACCAGCGTTTGTGCGATTTGGGACCGGACCACTCTCGCTTCGTATTTCGCGTATGCATCCGAGGCGCGCGCTTGCAAAAGAATAGCCTGGTTTTTCGAGGTGAGCGCCTCGATCGAGCGATGATGCGCGAACAGCGTGCCGAGCGCGGCGAGCACCGCGATGACGGCGATCGTCGCCGACATCAAGCGATTGCCGCGGTTTGAGTTCTCGCGCATTTCGGTCGAATCGCTCAACCTGCGATGGGTGCTTTCGCTCATACTGCCGGCTCGATGTCCTTCCTGCCGGCGATGGTACCGACGCGTGCGAGACCTTCCGCGATGTCGGTTCCGGGTGCGACCGTCGTTTCCATCGTCCTACGCGGATCCAACGTAAAACTCGCAAGCCGGTATTCGCCGAACGTGCCGGCGACGATCGCTCCATCCGGATCGACGGCATACGCACGATCCGCCGAACGATCGAAAACCACGACGTATATTCGTAATTCGAGTGCTCTCGCGCGTGCGAAAGCCGCCGTCCATTCCGAAGAAGCGGTGGCGATCCATACGGCGGCGCGATAGCCTGCCTGGCGATATGCCGGCAACGCCACCGGATCGTAGGCGCGTTCGTCGGATATCGCAACGGCCGGAATCGCGCCATCCAACTCCGCTATTCCACCGTCCGCAGTAACCACGCAGTCGACGTCGAGAAAGCCGCGCAATCGACCGATGTCGAGTGCTCGCGTGTCGAGCGCGATCGCGACCCGGAAGGGAGCGACGTTCGCGAGGGTGCGAACTGGAATGTCGTCTGCATCGCGGGGTGCAACCGGCGACGCGCCGATCGTAACGGTCGCGCGGACGATTTCAGGATCGTGTTGGCTCGCGATCGCAACGACGTTTCCGTCGGCATCGACGATCTGACTCTTTCCGCAATAGGCGACCGCGCCGAGTTCGACGCCGCACTTATTCGCGCCGGCGAACGGCACGCGGTTTTCGCGCGCGCGAATCCGCGCGAGCAGATCGGCCTGCACGTTTTCGAGTAGCGCGGGATCGCGTCCACTCGTGACCCATGCGGTCGGCATGGCGATGATGTCGGCCCCGCGGTCGACTAACGCGCGAGCGATCCACGGAATGCGCCCGTCGGCGCAAATCATCGCGCCGATCGAGCCGATCGACGTCCGCACCGGCGCGATGCGTTCGCCGGCCTCGAACCAATGCCGGTCGAAGTGCCAAAGGAACAGTTTCTCCGCTCGTCCTGCGATGGAACCGTCGGTGTCGATGACAACCGCGGCGTTGCGCAGCTTGCCACCGCTACGAATCGCCGCTCCGGCCACGATCGCGCAGCGATTCTTCGCGGCCACGTCCTGTAAGCGCGCGAGCGAACGCGCAATCGCGACGTCGTCCACGTCGTCGCGCTCCAGCACGTATGCCGGAAACGTTCCCTCGGGCAGCACGGCGAGGTCGGCGTGCTCGGCCGCCGCCGACGCGCTCGCAACGGTCGCGTCGACCGAGGATGCGAAGTCCGCACGAGCGTGCGCGCGAAGTTGTACGGCCGCGACGCGGATCGAGCGGCTCATCGTCGCGCAGGTTCGCGCATGCCGCGCGAACGTTCCTTCGCGGTGGCGGAAGGCGCGCGTCATATCAGCGGAAAACGTTAAAATCCCAATGCGCGTACGTCGGAGCGGGCGGGCCGCTCCCAAGGAGAACATTCGCACGTGAAACGCATTGTGCTGGCGCCCATGGCGGCGCTGGCGATAGCGAGCGCCTTACCCTTCGGCAACGCCGTAGCAGCGCCCACACCGGCGCCCTCCGCGAAACCGTCGCCGTCTGCGAAGGCCGCAGCATCTGCAAAACCAGCGCCGTCGCAAAGCGCGGATCCCTGCGGATCGACCAAAAGCAAGTGGCAGCATTTGCAGTGCCAGCAGTTCAATGGCTCGGCACCGGGAGACGAGTATTTCGGCCGGATGAAGATCAGCTATCTCGGAATCGACAACACGTTCCGAGACGCCGCGATCAGCGCGGGCGCGTACAGCACGGATGAAAAACTGATTAATAAGTTGCAGTTTGCCGACGAAGCGTTGGCAAAGTGGGCCGCCAAGTATCCGGGAGACCCGCAGCTCGCCCGTGCGTATTTTCTCGGCCTCATCGTATTTCGAAAAATCTATACGCAATCGGCGCAGCAGACGGCGTGGCGTTACGACCAATTGCTGATACAAAAATACCCGACGACGTACTTCGGGAAGTCTGCAAAGACGGCCGCTACGACCGGGTTCGTCGAACATTGGTTCGTCCTACCGCAGCTCTGTCCGACGCCGTTGCCCAAAGGCGTCATGCCCGAAGCGACACCAAATGCGACGGCGACGCCATCGCCCGCTCCCGGCCAGCCGATCGTGCAAATCATAACGCCGCCGTGCGTGAAGCCTTCGCCGTCTCCGGAACCGTCGGCCACCGAAACACCGGAGCCGAGGGGGCGCCACTCGACGCCGGCACCGTCGCCCGAACCCGCGCCCAGCGCGGCCACATCGCCAATGCCGCGAGCGGCCACGTCGCCGATGCCGCATCCGCCGGCGTAGTCTCCACCGCCCGTTCGCCACAAAAAAAGAGCCCCGGCAATCGCCGGGGCTCTCCTGTTTCGGAACTTCGAAGTTAGAACTTTATGCCGATACCGACATAAGGTCCGGCCTCGGAGAAGCCGCTCGGGGCCGCGTCTAGGTTGTAGCCGCGGTCTCCAAGGTAGCCGCCTTCGAGGAAGAGCGGGATGCCTTGGAACGAGTAGTCTACGCCGATATCGTACTTCAGAACGTTATACGATAGCGTGTAGGGTCCGGCCGGGCATTCGCCCGTACCGCACGTGCCCTTCACGTTCGGGTAGTAGTAAGCGCTGCCGTACCACGAGAACGGGTGATCCAGGTCGGGCAGTTTTTCGAGGCCTCCACCGACGTTGTTAATCGCCGGATAGCCTGCATTATTCGAGCGCCAGAGGTAACCGACGCCGATGTAGATGCGGGGCTTGAGGATACGAAGGCCAAAGCGCGCGTCCAGATCGTAGTCGCGCACGTTGAAGGACGGAACGAAGGTCTGGAATTGACCACCGATCGCGGTGACGTTTCCACTGGGATGCTGGTAGTTGTATTGACGATAGTCGCCTTCGACCATCCAGGGGAGGTTGCCGAGGTCGAACTCAACCGCGCCATGCAGGCGGAACGAGAAGCCGGCGCACGAGTTGCAGGCGGTGGTTCCCGGGCTGAATTCGTTGTAGACCTTCGGCGAGATGATGTAGTCGCCGGCCGCGTAGATGTCCTTATACGGCTTCACCAAGGGTGTAGGCGTGGGCGTCGGCGGGGGCGGCGGAGCTTCGGTCGGCGGGGGCGGCGGCGGCGTCGCAACGACGTAACGAACGACCACAATGTGGCGGTCCGGAAGCCATTGGACGTAGGCACCCATCCCTTCCGAGATGACGCGAACGGGAACGAGAACGTTGCCCTGATAGATGATCGGCGGAACGTCCAAGGGACGCGATTCGCCATTGATCACTACCTCCGGCTTACCGACGGTGACCTTCACCTCGGCGCCGGACTTGCTTACCGTCGTCGTCTTGCTGGCGGCGTCGTACGACACCGTAGCACCCATTTGCTCGAACATCGAACGAAGCGGGATCAGGAGCGTTCCACCGCGCACGAGCGCGGCCAACACACGACCCTGCTTGAGGACGTCGGGCTTGGTATAGACGTGATGGTCGTTGAACAGAATCGGGATTTGTCCCGACGGCGGGGATCCAAAATTCGCCGGCGGAGCTCCCGGGGCCGAGCCCTGGTCTTGAGCGATCGCGTTGGTTCCAATGTTGCCATGCGATGCTGGAGACTGGGCTGCGACCGCATTGAGTCCGAGACCGGCTGCCATCAGCACGGCTAGGACTCCGGTGCTCAGTCGCTTCAAGGTGTCCTCCTAACTAGCTAGTTGTGAGACGTGACGTTGCGGCGAATCCCGAGAGGCCGGGAAACGGCACAATTCAGCCTCTCTTTCGGGGACGACCGATTGCTACCCCTTCAGCGCGAGCCCGCGATTCTTGGGCGCCCGGCCGCGGGACTATGCCAGCTTTTCCTCGAGCTTGGCGCGGAACTTCGAGCGATCCATGATATAGCGCTCGTGGGTGCCCTCGGCGACGGCTTCTTGCTCGTCGAAGACCGAAACGGCAAAGCTGACGCGCGGCCCATCCACCATAACGACCTCGACCTCGGTGCGGATGATGAAACCAACCGGCACCGGTTTGTGGTGTTCGAGGTCGATATGGGTCCCCAACGTGATCTGGCCCGGATCGAGCACCGGCTCGATGCAGGCAACCGCAGCGCTTTCGACGAGTTGCACGAGCACCGACGTGGCGAGCACGTCGACACCGGGATTGCCGGTCTTCTCGGCCGTCATCCATTCGTCGACGCGATTCTGCAGACTGTACGCGCGGCCGACGTCGAGTTTCGCGGTCATGCGGTCGGAGAGTACGCCTCGAAGTGCGTAAGGTCATGCTGCACGGCCCGCTTGCCAAGGGTTCACGCCGCAAGCTATGAATCAAATGTCTGCGGCCGCCGTATATGTACGAGAAACCGGCTTGTGGACCCAAACCTAACTAGGAGAGACATGCACTATCAACGGCTGGGAATTGCCGTGCTCGCCGCCACGCTGGTGCTGAGCGGCTGCGGAAAAGGCGGAGGCGCGATGCAAGCGCCGCCGCTTAGCGTCGACGCCGCTGCGGCGACGCGTCAAAATATTGCGACGTACATCACCCTCGACGGACAGATCGCTCCGTTCGAACAGTCGACGCTCGCCTTTCAACAGAGCGGAACGGTCGTCAAGGTAACAGTCAATATCGGCGACGTCGTTCATAAGGGCGCGTTGCTGGCACAAATCGATCCTTCGACGCTACAAGCGCAGCTGTCGCAAGCGCAGGCACAAGCATCGCAGCAGGATGCGTCCGCAAAAGGTGCCGCGGTCGGCCTGCCGGTGCAGACGCAGACCAATAACGCTGCGGTCGTCACCGCCAAAGCCTCGCTCGAGAACGCAAAACTGGTCTACGAGCAAAATAAACAACTCTATAAGCAAGGGTACGTTTCGCAGACCGCATTACAGCAGTCTGAGGCCAGCTACGTGCAAGCGCAATCGACATATAACAACTCGGTCGTCGGATTGCGTAATAACGTTGTAAGCGCAGAGAACGTCAAAGCGCAGCAAGCGTCGGCCGTCGCCGCCTCGGCCCAAGCCAACGTCTTGAGCACGCAGCTTTCGCAGACGACCGTGTACGCGCCGTTCGAGGGCGTGATTTCCAACCGCCTGCTCGATCCGGGCGCGTACGCAAGCCCGTCGCAACCCGTTTTGCAAATCTCGCGCACCGACATCGTCTGGATCAACGTAAACGTTCCGGACGAAGATCTGGCGTACGTGCGCCCTGGAACGGTCATGCGGTTCAAAACTTCGTCGCTTCCGGACAAGACCTTCACGGAGCGCATCCAGACCGTCAATGCGGTGCCTACGTCCGGAACGCTGTCGTATTTAGCTCGCCTTCAGATGAGCAATCCCGGCGATGTGTTGCGCGGCGGCATGCTGATCGACGCGACGCTCGTAAGACAGCAGGCCAACGATGCAATCGTCGTTCCGCGCAGCGCCGTCGCACAAGATCAGAGCGGCAGCACCGTGTACATGATCGAGGGTAACAAAGCCGTCGCCGTGCCGGTGCGGGTAGGCGTCGAAACCGACACGCTGGCGCAGGTCATGAGCCCACGGATCACGGCTGGAACGCAGGTCATCACGACGCGTCCGGACGCACTCAAAGACGGTAGCGTCGTGGCCGTGAACAACGGGCAAGCGGCGCCCGCGGCCGGCGCGCCTAAAACCCACTAAGCATGAGGATAATGAAGAAGGCCAACGTGACCCGCGCAGTTTCGGCTGCGATCTTAATCGCTGCCGGAGTTCCGGTCTTGGGTCTGGCGCAAACCCCGGCGGGCGACGGCGGCGTCACTTTGCCCTCGCCGGTACCGTTGCCGACGAACGGTGGAACGCCGTTGCCCTATCCGGCGTATGGAACGCCGGCACCCGACGTCGCGCATCTCACGCAGAAAGCCGGAATTCCGACCGTCGTTACCGTGCAGCAGGCAGTCAAGATTGCGGTCGCTCTTTCGCCCGTTTTCGCGCAGGCCAACGCACAATGGGCCGCCATTCATGCGCGCTATACGTCGTCGAAACAGGCCTTGTTACCGGGCCTCAGCGGAACGGCCCAACTCGGCAACGAGTACAGCACCCAGGGGTTCGGGGTCAACGTGCCGGGTGGCATCGGCCCGAGCCCCATTCCGACCGTGCAGCCGACCGGAAGCGGTGGACTCGGTTCCAGCGCGAGCGGGCGAACGACGTCGGAATCGGCCACGATCAACCTACAACAGTTGATCTACGATGGTGGCCGCACGATCGCCAACATCCACTCGGCTAAGTACGCAGACTATGCCGGACGGGCAACGCTGTTGCGCGATCTGCAAACGCTCGCGTTTAACGTCGCCACCGCGTACTACGCAGTTCTGCAAGACAACGCGACGGTAG
This sequence comes from Candidatus Tumulicola sp., assembly GCA_036490475.1. Taxonomy (NCBI): domain Bacteria; kingdom Bacillati; phylum Vulcanimicrobiota; class Vulcanimicrobiia; order Vulcanimicrobiales; family Vulcanimicrobiaceae; genus Candidatus Tumulicola; species Candidatus Tumulicola sp. The sequence continues at coordinate 673,374 of DASXDT010000005.1, read as the reverse complement.
TGGCCGACGCTCAGTTGGTCAAAGAGTTCGAAGTCAACGAAGCAGCGGTGGTAGCGCAGATCAAGAATGGCGCCGCCGCGCGGTCAGACTTAGCCGCCGCACAGTTTCAAACGGCTCAATCGCGCGGTAACTTGGTAACCGCACAGGGCTCGGCGATCGCCGCGCAATCCACCTTTAACACGACGCTCGGCTTAGATGCCGACGCCGAAGCGGTCCCGAAACAGATTTCGCAGCAAGCGAACCAATCGAATCCGACGTATGCGCTGTCGCTCAAGCGCGCGTTTTTATTGCGCCCCGATTTTCTGTCCTCGAACTACACGGTAACCTCTGATCAGGAGAACTTGCGCTATGCAAAGTTGGCGCGATTCCCGATTCTTAGCGGTGCCGCCAGCTACGGCGCCACCCGTACGCTATCTTCGCCATACACGAATGCCTACAACACGAACGCGTTTTCCAACGACAAGGCGATCGGTTTGACGCTGACGGTGCCGATCTACGACCAAGGCGTAACGAACTACAACGTAGCGTTAGCCGCGGCCACGCTCGATACGGCCAACGCGAACTACAATCAAACGCGCCTGCAGGTCGAATCCGACGTGCGCTCGGCATTGGCGAACCTGATCTCGGCTCGCGCACTGCTGGTCCAGACGAATTCGGAGCTCAATGCCGCGCGCGTTTCGCTGGACGCCACGCAAGCGCAATACAAAGTCGGCGCCACGACGATCATCAACGTGGTCACCGCCGAAGCCAACCTCGCGACCGCGCAAGCCGATAACATTCAAGCGATTTACGGCGTTCAAAACGCGCAACAGAACTATCTGTACGCGACCGGCACGACCGACCTGCAACTCTAGCGTCGCATCGCGCGGCACAGGGGCGCCCAGGCAATCGGCATAACGTAGCCCTCCAACGAAGGAGGGCTGGATGATTCGTAAAGCTGCTTGGGCGGCGCTGTTATTGGCGTTCGTGGCATCCGCGGCAGGCTGCAGCAAGGTAAGCAGCGGCGCTGCCGGCGATACCGGCCGTCACCCATGGACGCAACCGGGCGTGTTCCGCTTCTCGGAGGGAACCGATCCGAAGGGTCTCAACCCGGTACTCGACGCGGGTTCGCCGACGCTCACGTTGGCGATGTTCATCTATTCGTGGACCGTTCGCTACGACTCGAAATCCCGGCCTATACCGGATGCCCTGAGCGAAATCCCCACGGTTGCCAACGGCGACGTGAGCCGCGACGGTCTAACGCTGAAGTATAAATTACGTCATAATATTAAGTGGCAGGACGGACAGCAGCTGACGTGCCGGGATCTCGAGTTTACCCGGCAAGTCGTGATGAACCCGAAGAATAACGTCGTGACGACCGATGGTTTTAAAGATATCGCCAAGATCGATTGCACCGATCCGTACGTCGCCGTCATTCATATGAAGCGTTTATATGCGCCGTTCTTGCAGCAGTTGTGGAGCGTCAACGGCAACGCGCCGATCCTGCCGGAGCATATCCTGGCGAAGTACAACGACGACAAAGGCTCGTTCAACACCGCGCCCTACAACTCACTGCCGATCGGCAGCGGCCCCTTTAAAGTAACGTCGTGGATTCGCGGGCAAGAAGTGCGAATGGTCGCGAACCCCGACTTCTATCTCGGCAAGCCGAAACTGACGACCGTCGTGTACAAGATTCTCTCGGACGAGAATACCGAAGAAACGGAACTGCAAACGCACGAACTGGATATGCTGGGGACCGGTTCCGCGATGAAGTGGCCGCAATACGAAGCCTTGGCTGCCGACCCCAATAATGGATTGACGGCGATTCGCGTCGATTCGTTTCTCTTCGCGCACATCGACTTCAATCTGAAACATCCGGTCATCAACGACCACAGCGTTCGCCTAGCGCTGGCGTACGCGACCAATCGCAACGAAATCATCGATAAGATCCTGCACGGCTCTGCTATTGCTGCCGAAACCGACCAGAGCCCCAAACTTTCGTGGGCGTACACGAACAACATCGAGCACCACTTGTTCGATCCGGATAAAGCCCGGCAGATTCTCGATGCAGCCGGTTGGAAAGTCGGTCCGGACGGCATCCGCGTCAAAAACGGCCAACGGCTGGAGTTCGAGTTGAGCACCCAGAACGAGTCGAACTACGGCAAGGCACTGCAAACCGTCGTGCAGCACCAATGGCACGACGTCGGCGTTCAAGCGGACGTGAAGAATTATCCGAGCAGCCAGTTTTTCGATAACTCCCCCAGCGGCACGTTAGAAGGCGGACACTACGACGTAGCCCTATTTTCGTGGGCTGGTGCGGCCGATCCCGACGACAATGCAATCTATTCGGAAGATAACTTCGCGCCGCGCGGGCAAAACGCGATGTTCTGGGCGAACCGCAAGGCCAGCGACGCGATGGCCGATGCGCTCAAGACGGTCGATCAGACGCGACGCAAGCGCGATTACACGATCGTTCAGCAGCAGTTACTGATCGACGTTCCGACCATCATCATCAGCTTTTCGCGCGTTCCGTACGTCTATAACACCGACTTCAAAGGATTCGACCCTTCGCCGGTGATTTCGGCATTCTGGAATCCCTGGGCATATTCGATCTAACCCGTTGTTGCTTGGAGTAAACAAGGAGCCTCGACCTTGACCCACCTCAAACCTAGTGACTTGCGCCCGCTGGCAGTCCTCGTCGCCGCGGCGTTGCTATGTTCTTGTTCGAAGGCCGGAGAGAGCGGCGCTGTAAAGACGCATTCGCTGACCCTGGCCGACGGATCGGGCGATATCACGAGCCTCAATCCGCATCTCTTTACCGAACTGACGCTCGGATATATCTCCGAGCTTTCGCAAGCGTATCTCGTGAAATACGACGTCGACAACAATCCGTATCCCGAGCTGGCCACGCAAGTTCCCTCGCTGGCAAATGGCGGGATCAGCAAAGACGGCAAGACAATCACGTGGCACATCCGCAAGAATGTGAAGTGGTCGGACGGCGCTCCCTTCGACGGCGACGACGTGGTTTTTACGACCAAAGTGGTGTTGAATCCCAACAACAACGAGGTCGGTCGCGACGGCTGGAATCTAATTCAAAAGATCGACGAGCCGGATAAGTTTACCGTCGTCTATCATCTCAGCAGGCCGTACTCCCCATTTCTACCGACGTTCTTTGGCAGCGCCGGTGCCAATCCGGACATTTTGCCCAAGCACTTGCTGGCACAATACGCCACCATCAACCAGGTTCCGTACAACTCGAAGCCGGTCGGTATCGGGCCGTTCCGGGTGGTTGCATGGCATCGTGGCGATAACGTCGAGCTCGAAGCAAATCCGTACTATTTCCGTGGCGAGCCGAAGCTCAAACACATCACGTATCGACTCGTCGCGTCGATCCCGACCCTGGCGACGCAGATGCAAACCGGCGAAGTCAACCTATGGCCCAACGTGCCGTCTTCGTACATCGATCAAATGAAGGCGATCTCTGCGTTGCAAACCGACCTGGAAACGAGCCCGCTGTATAACCATATCGATTTCAACGTGACCCGTCCGCTGGTAAGCGACGTGCGCGTTCGCCAGGCGATTCGGTTCGCGATCAATCGTCCGGAATTGATCAAGAAGATCGCGCACGGTTATGGCGTCGCATCCGAAAGCGTCGTGCCGTCGGTGAATCCCCTGGCACCCAAGGACATCGCGTTGGTCCCGTTCGATCCGGATAAAGCTCGAGCGCTACTCGATCAAGCCGGCTGGAAAGTGGGGCCGGGCGGGATTCGCGTGAAGAACGGGCAGAAGTTATCGCTCTTCTTCCCGTACTTTACCGGCTCGCCGTCGGCGGACAGTATCGTCGAAAACGTTCGCCAGTGGCTGAAAGAAGTCGGCATCGACATTCAAACGAAGCAGTTCGCGCCGGCGACGTTTTTCGCGCCATTTCAGGATCATGGGATCGTCTACGGCGGCAAGTGGGACATGACGTTCTTCTCGTGGCAATCGACCCCGGGCGTCGATATTTCGAACAACTGGGAATGCAATCAGATCCCGCCCAACGGACAGAACGTCACGCATTTCTGCAACAAGCAACTCGATACGATGCTGGAAGCAGCTAAGGCAACGTACGATGAAAACCAGCAGAAGGCGCTGCTGGATAAAGAAATCAAACTGATCGTCGAAAACGCTCCCACCATCGTCCTGTCGAATCCACAGGTGGGATTTACGTATAGCAAAGGCTTAACCGGATTCAAGCCCAACGCGTGGACGCCGTTCGACAACATGATGGACGTCGACAACTAGAGCCTCTCGGTAGACGGCGGCCGCCAACAACGCGCATCCAGCCAGCGAAAACGCGCGCAGCAACGCGGCCGCCGGATTGACGGAAAATAATCCGTTACGTTCGAGTTCGGCGTGCCAGACCGCGGCTGCGCTCGAGCCGGTCGCGTGAAACGTGCCCAGCGCATCTGGCCATACTGCAATTGGATGCTGGATCGCGAGCCACGCAGCCGCCGTAAACAGCGCGCAGAAGACCGGCGCAGCAACGAGTTCGGAGATGTTCTTCGGCCCGAACGCAGCGAAGAGACAACCGGTCGCAATGGCTAACAGCGCGCTCTGCAGCACGCCGGTCGGCCGTTGCGCCATCCCCAGCCAATCCACGGCCACCAACAACGTCGCGAACGCGGCGACGGCACGCGTCGTTCCGCGGGATCGCGCCGCCGTCAGCAGTGCCGCCGGAAACGCCACGATCAGATCGTGTTCGTGCGCGAAACCTACAACGAATGGAATTACTGCCGCCAAGCATGCGAAGCGTGCATACGTATCGCGGATTCTCAAGAATGCGACGACGGCGAACACCAACGCGACCGCGGTTACGACAACTCCGCCGGCAATCGCGACCGGCGGTGCTATTCCGGCGCCGTAGAGAATCGCCGACGGCGCGAATTGAATCGTCGCAAACCGTTCTGCACCTGCATGCGCTGCTAAGAGATAGAAGTACGGAAACGGCCACGACCAACCGGCCGACGCGGCACCGAGCAGATAGGCAACGATCGTCGCGCCGGCGATCGCGATCGCCGTCACCGGCCGCCGTACCAGTGCGAGCGTTCCAACCGCAATATTGGGTTGTAACGCGGCGAACAGCGTGGCGACGGTCGTTCGTGCGATACCGCCATCCGCCCACAGCGCAGCGCAGCACGCTCCCAACATCGCGATCGCGGTGACTTGTCCGAGCGCGAGCCCGCTGGTTATTGGACCGAACGAAAACGCAAAGAGTATCGCGGCGATCGCCGGCGGTGCGCGCGGCGTCAACCCGGATCCGATCAATGCGGAGACGGCTAGCCCGGCAATGGCGATCGCAAGCATCGCCCACCAAACGTGCGCGGCCGCCGGATACTCGAATCGTCCGAAGATACGCCAGATCCACAAGCCGTACGGCGGCCCGACGAACGGCAGCACCTCGTCTCGCGAGCGGTCGACGCCCGGTACCGTACGTTCGGCTCGCCACACGTCGCGGCTATACGCATGGTTTCCGGCGTCGGCTACGCGTCCCGCACTCCAATACGCTTCGAAATCACGAACGAAGGGTCCGGGCGTCGAATGCGGACGCACCGCTGCTACCGCCGCAATGTAACACAGCAGCGCGACGGCGAGAAGAAGGCCCCGGCGTCCTACCACCCGGGCGCGGTTGCGCCGGTCGCCGCAGCGTGCGCGTAGCCGACCAGCGCGAATAACCCCAACGTCGTTCCGAGATACCAAACTCCGACGCGTACGCGGGCGGCGAGGGTCATCGTGGCGGCGCGCGGGTCGGGGTGGCCGCGCAACGTCGAAACGATCGACGGCAGGCCGAGTACGCCGATGATGATCACTAAAAACACCGGAAAGTGCCAAAGGAATGCGCCGGCGATAAACAGTGCGAATCCGCCGATCCATAACGGCGGCCACACCGCGCCGACGATCCGTCCGCCGTCGAACGGCGGCGTGGGAATCATATTGAAGAGATTTAAAAACGCCGCGACGTCGGCGCACGCATACCAGAAGCGGGCATCGTACGCTTGCGCCAGCAGCACGCACGCTACCGATAACCCCAAACCGGTTACCGGGCCGGCGAGCGAGATGTAGGCGTCGTCTTCTAGGTTTGCGGCGGCCGTGCCGGCCGTAAATGCACCGAGCAACGGAACGAAGGACGGAAGACGAACCGGCAATCCGTAGGCGCGAAACGCGAAGTAGTGTCCGAGCTCGTGCGCGAGCAGCACGAGCATCACGACGACCGCGAGCCGCCATCCGAAGATAACGACGTAGAGCCAGAGCGACAGCGCGAACGTCCACAGCGGCGCCAGCACTTTGATACCCACGAACAGCAATAGTTTGAACTTGAGCAGAAACGCGAGCGCGGCCGCGCCGGCGGTTCCGATCCATCCACGCGAGCGTTGCGGCTGGGGAGCGGGAGGCGGCGTGTTCTCGTCGCCGTCGTGCGGAAGGTAATCCACGGCGCTCCCTTCAACCGCCAAGGTGCCTCGTGCCTGTTATCGCCATCGTCGGCGGCGGATTCGGTGGAATCGCCGTCGCTGCGCAACTCGAACGCCACCTGCGCCCCGGCGAAGCCGACATCGTCGTGCTGAGCCGCGATAATTATACGCTTTTCACACCCATGCTGCCCGAAGTCACGTCCGGCGAGCTCGAAGTGCGGCACGTCGTTACCCCGATTCGCACGCAGCTACGACGCAGCAACTTCATTTTGAGCGACGTCGAACGCATCGATGTCGCGAGTCGGTCGCTGGAATACCGTCACGTGCTCACCGGACGGCGCCGCACGTTGCCGTACGACTACGTCGTGCTGGCGATGGGCTCGTCGACGTCGACCTTCGGATTGCCGGGCGTTGAAAAAAACGTGTGGGCGCTGAAAACGCTGCACGATGCCGACGCGCTGCGCAATCGGCTGGTGTGGCTGCTCGAACTCGCCGATACGACCGACGACGTCCGGCGACGGCGAGAACTGTTGACGCTCGTGGTCGTTGGCGGCGGCTTTACCGGTGTGGAAGCGGCCGGCGAAATGTACGAGCTCTTTCGCAGCGTCGTTCGTTTCTATCGCAACATCCGGCTCGACGACGTTCGCATGGTTTTGGTCGAAGCAGGTGCGACACTGCTCGCCGGATTGCCGGCAAAGATGGGCGTCTACGCCGAGCGTGTTTTGAAACGCCGCGGCATTGAAGTGATGACCGGCGACGGCGTTGCCTCGGCCGACGAAAACGGCTTGACGTTGCAGAGCGGAAGACGCATCGACAGTGCGACGATCGTATGGAGCGCCGGTGTCGCGCCGTCGCCGATGGCGGCCGGCCTTCCGCTCGAGAAAACGAAACGAGGCGCGATCGTCACCGGTGCGGATATGCGTTCGGTTTCGGATCCGTCCGTGTGGGCGCTGGGCGACTGCGCGTCGATTCCCGATGAGACGGGCAAACCGTATCCGATGACGGCGCAGCACGCGATTCGAGAAGGGCCGCATCTGGCCTCAAACATCGTGCGCGTCATACGTAACCAGCCGACGTTGCCGTTCAAATACCATTCGCTCGGCATGATGGCAGCGCTTGGCGGCCGCAAGGCGGTCGCGCAGCTTCCCGGCGACCGGGTGATCACCGGCTTTTTAGCGTGGTTCCTATGGCGGTCGTATTACTTGCTACGGTTGCCCGGCCTCGACCGGCAGGTTCGCGTGGCGTTCGACTGGACGCTCGACCTGATCTTCCCGCGCGATATCGCCGAGCTGCGCGTCGAGCGCGAAGAGCCCGGCAAGCCGTCGTAGAACCACCAAAGATGGAACTTCGCGAACCGATCGAGCGGCTGATCCGCGATCCCTTAGAGTTTACGCGCGAGGTGCCGTTCCCCGATCCGGCATCGATCCGTCTGTACGACGAAACGCTGCGCGACGGCGAGCAAATGCCGGGCGTCTGCTATACTCCGTCGCAGAAACTCGAAATCGCGAAAACCATCGCCGCGATGGGCGTTCACATCATGAGCGTCGGATTTCCGGCGGCGTCTGAAGGCGATCGCCGCACCCTACAGCTGGTCATGGATGCCAAACGCAAGGGCGAACTCGGCGACGTCGAGATCGTCGTCATGTGCCGCAGCAACCGTCACGACATCGACGTCACGGTCGAGACGCTGCGCGCGGTCAACGTCGACCCGCGCGAAGTAACGTTCTTCATTTTTACCAGCGGAAGCGATCTGCATCTCAAGTACAAAATTGGTAAGACGCTACTGCGCTTCGAGGGACACGACGAGAGCGAATGGCTCGACCGGCCGCTCGATTTCTATCGCGAAGCCAACATTCGTTTGCAGTGCGATGCCATCGCGCACGCTCGCAGTCGCGGTGTCGAGCGCATAGAGTTCGGCGCCGAAGATGGCAGCCGCGGCGACGTCGACTATTTCATCCGCTATTTCAAAGCCGGCCTGGAAGCGGGCGGAACTCGCCCGGCCTGGCCGGATACGGTCGGTACGCTAACACCGCAGGCGACGCGCTGGTATTGCTCGCGGATCGTCGCCGGATTGCCGGACGGATTACCGCTCGTCGCGCATTTGCACAACGACTACGGTTTAGGAACCGCCAACGCTATCGAGGCGACCTCGTGCGGGTTCAAGGTCGTTTCGCTGACGGCAAACGGTTATGGCGAGCGCGCCGGCAACGTGAAGCTGCACGAATACGTCGTCGCGTTGCGCGTGCTGTACGGCATCGAGATTCCGGGCTTTCAATACTCCAAACTGCGCGAGCTGTCGCGTTTCATGGAACGCATGAGCGGCATTCCGATGCAACCTCACGAGCCGATCGTTGGAACGCAAGTGTTCGCGCACGAGTCGGGCATTCACACTCACGCCATTTTGATCGACCACCGCATGTACGAAGCCGTGCCGGCTGAGGTCGTCGGCGCGCACACCAGCTTTATTTTTGGCAAGCATTCGGGCGTCGCTCTGGTCGAGGAGACCTTGCGCAAGCACGGAGCGCGTCTCAAGGCGGCCGGCGTCGAGCCGTCGCCGGAACTGGCTCACCGAGTGACCGACGAAGTCAAACGCTTGCGCGAAGAACGCGCGGCGTCCAACCGCAGCGAGCGCGCTATCGAAGAGCACGAGCGAACGATGCGCGGCCTGTCGTTGAACGAAGACGACGTGGTGGAAATCGCCGTCGCATTGGGGGCGGCGCAACCCGCGTAGTTCGTTAACGATGCCCCTGTCTTCTCCGCGATTTTGGTTCGGCGCGACCATTGGCCTCGCCGTCGCGACTTGTCTGCTTACTGCTGGATTTTTTCTGGGTCTGCACCTATTGGGAACGTCGTATAATCCCACAGTCATGTTGTGGGTAATGATCGGTCTCATACTGTGCTCGCTTCTCGTAGGGCTTGCCGTCCCAGTCGCCCTGACTTCACAAATCGAAAATCTGATGCCATTAGCATCGGGCGCCGTTATTGGTTGCTGCGCCGCTCCAGTCGTAAGCATCGTAGCGGTTTTCGTCGTTCTTGCAAGGTTGTAAGCCTGGTTCTACCCGCCTCTGCGCGATTACCTCGAGGATCCGTTCAAAGCATCTTGCGCTTGTTCCAAGCCCGTTTGCGCCGCGACATTGTGCGGGTTGGCCTTGAGCGCTCGCCGATAGAACGGAATCGCGTCCGAAAACTTATTTGCAGCCAGGTACATATCGCCGAGCTGCGTCAGCGCAACGTCGTCGTTCGGGTGCGACGCGATGCGCGCTCGTAGCGACGATAGTTGCGCCATGACGGCCGGGGGCGGTCCGCCTTCGACGGCGTTTTGGGTACCCTGCGACGTCGCCGGCGCGCCGGTTTTCGCGGTCGAGCCGAATACCGAGCCGGTAACGCCGAACCCGTCCGCGACTAAATAGGCCATAAGCGCGAGAAACGCCGCCCCAAGCACGACGACGATCGGCAGGTAGATTTTCAACGGCAATCCGGACGTCGTGCGCGACACGAAAGACTCGTTCGAACGCACGCCGAAGACGCCTTCCGAATCGACATTATGCCACTCTTGCCCGCCGAATCCGATCTGCAACTGCTCTTCGCCCGTCTGAACTACCAGTTTTTTCACGGCGAAGTTCCCGACTGCCGGATCCGTTATAACGAACGTTTCTCCAACTCGGCCGGTCGCATAACCTACGGGGTGCGTCCGATGTTGATCGAGCTATCGCCCAAGCACTTTCGCAAATATCCCGAAGCGCTGGAAGAAACGCTGACGCACGAGATGGTGCACGCATGGTGCTACGACCGCTATCGCGAGACCGGGCACACGCCGCGCTTTCGCAAGAAACTGCGCGACTGCGGGATGACGTCGATCTATCACGATCTCGGCAACGTGCGGCCGCTCAACGAATCGTCCAAGCGCTACATTTTGCGGTGCGAACACTGCTCGTTCGAAATCTTGCGTAAGAAGCGCCCGGGAAAGCCGTCGAGCTGCCCGCGCTGTAACAAACATCGCTTCGATCCAAAGTTTCCGTTGACGATGTACGAGATCGTCGAAACGCGCGTCGTCGGCGACACCGTTTCGGGTTTGACGGCCGCGCGGCGCGGCTAAGCCCCGGCGAGCGTCAAACGGTAGAGCGCGAACACCGTATCGCGGCCGTAGCCGGCCGCTTCGTACAGCTTTATCAAGTGCGGTTCGGAAAACGGCAGTTCCACGAGAACCGAGCGCGACTGCGTTTCGCGCGCGAACTGCGTACTCGCATCGAGCAACCTGCGCGCGATTCCGCGGCGTTGGTACTCCGGATCGACGAACAGGTCGCTGAGGAACCACTGGCGCTTCGCGTACCACGACGAAAAGAGCGGATACAACTGCAAGAAACCGGCGGTGCGCTCGCCGTCGAACGCTCCGAACACGACCGACTCTTCGCGTTGGAGGCGGTCGCTCAAAAACGCGCGGGAACCGTCCGGATCGGAGGCGCCGGTGAAGAACGTCCGGTACGCGTCGAAAACGGGCGCCAGCGATTCGCTGTCGGCAAAGGTCGCACGCCGAACGGCCGGTTGCATCGTCATTTGTCGCTTCTGCGCCGGGCCGAACGTCGCTCCCTTGAGCCTGTGCGACCTAGGTCCAGGCGCGAAAAGGCCGCGGCGAGCGAAGATAAGCGGCAATGACTATCACCAACGCTTCCGCCAAGGGGACCACGCGCGTCGAGACCGACTCGATGGGCAAGATCGACGTTCCCTCCGACGTCTACTACGGCGCGCAATCGGCGCGCTCGTTAATTCATTTCGACATCGGCGACGGCGTTTGGCCGCGCGACGTCATGCCCAAGCCGGTGATCGTCGCTATGGCACGCCTCAAGAAGGCCGCCGCGATGGTCAACCGCGATCTCGGTAAGCTCGACGCCGAAAAGGCCGATCTGATCGTGCGCGCAGCCGACGAAGTCGTCGACGGCAAACTCGACCGGCATTTCCCGCTGCGCGTGTGGCAAACCGGTTCGGGCACGCAAACGAACATGAACGTGAACGAAGTCATTTCGAACCGCGCCATCGAGTTGGCCGGCGGCGAAATGGGATCGAAGAAACCGATCCATCCGAACGACCACGTGAACATGTCGCAGTCCTCCAACGACACGTTCCCGACCGCCATGCACGTGGCCGCCGCCGAGGCGATGACCGGAATGCTGCCGGCCGTGGAGCAGTTACGCGATGCACTCGATAAAAAAGCCAAGAGTTGGTCGCATATCGTCAAGGTCGGAAGAACGCACTTACAAGATGCGACGCCGTTGACGCTCGAGCAAGAGTTCTCGGGCTACGTCAACCAACTCGATCGCGCGATGCACGCTTGCAAACTCGCGCTCGAGCAGCTCTACGATCTCGCCATCGGCGGCACCGCCGTCGGCACCGGCCTCAACGCGCACCCAGAGTTCGGCGAGCGCACGGCTACAACGTTAGCCGACCTGACCGGCCTGCCGTTTCGCTCGCATCCGAATAAGTTTGCGGCGCTCGCGTCGCACGACGATTTCGTATTCGCGTCCGGCGCGCTCAAGACGCTGGCCGCCGCGCTGATGAAAATCGCCAACGACATTCGCTGGCTGGCATCCGGCCCGCGCGCCGGTATCGGCGAGTTGGTTCTGCCGGAGAACGAGCCGGGTAGCTCGATCATGCCGGGTAAAGTCAATCCGACGCAGTCCGAAGCGATGACGATGGTGTGCGTCCAGGTCTACGGCAACGACACCGCCATCTCGTTCGGAGCTTCGCAGGGCAACTTCGAGCTCAACGTGTTCAATCCGGTCATGATCTACAACTTCCTACACTCGACCACGCTGCTGCGCGATGCGTGCACGATGTTCCGCGAACATGCGGTCGACGGGCTGGAAGCCAACGAAGAGCAGATCAAGAAGTATCTCGATCAATCGCTGATGGTCGTCACCGCGCTGTCGCCGCACATCGGATACGATAACGCGGCCGCGATCGCCAAGCACGCCCATCACCATGGCACGACGCTCAAGGAAGCGGCGCTATCGCTCGGTCACGTCGACGAGAAGCAGTACGACGCGATCGTCGTTCCGCGTGAGATGACCAAGCCGAAGTAACCCCACCTGTCTAGAGGCCTTCGACTTCGAAGGCCTCCGGACGACCGTCGAATGTTCCGATTCCAACCACCGCTCCGTTCGGAGCGAATGCATATCCGCATTCGAAGCGCCAGCCCGGTGCCGCGACGGCATCGTCGAGCAAGCGCAACCGTCCGCTCTGCCATAGAAACGCGCGATGACGGCCTCGTGCATCCATCAACACCCCCGTTACGCGCCCGTGAGCGTCGATCGCGTATGCAGCACTCGCCGAGCGTTGTGGCGCGATATCCGTTGCCGCCGCCGCTGCGCTCCAGTAGCGCGCATGCGGCACCGCTCCGAACGTGCCGCCGTGTTCGGGTGGAACGTCGGCGCCGGCCGCTTCGCCGTTGGCGTTGATGGCGAACGCGGCTCCCGTGCCGAGTGACTGACGCGCGCGATCGTTCCAGCGCATCGCAACGAAACGCTCGCGGCCGGACGCCACATTCGACGGCGCCGGAACGTTGGCGATGTAGGCGGTGTAACCGGCGGCATACATGCCGGCCGTCGCTGTGGCGATGCCGTTGCCGAGATTCAAGCACCGGCGGTCGCGCAAATGCAAAACGACGGGTGCGGTCTGACCGCTGGTATCGTCGAGATTAACGATGGCCGGCGACCGCATCGTCGCGATGAGCGTTCCATCCGCCAGCGTACCGGCTGCAGACGGACCGATCGACGACTGCGGAAAATTCTCGCACGCGCTCAGGTCGATCGTATGCAAACGACGGCCGTCCAAGCGCATGGGACGAGAACCATCGATCAACAGCGCTCCGGATGTATCGAATCCGTCGATCGTCGCGTCGATCGCGAAGACGCGCCGTTTGCCCCCGTGCCAAAGAATCGGTCGCCGCAAATAGCCGTCGATCGTCAACGTCGCGGCGATCGAACCGTCGGGGGCGACCGCCATCAACGTTTTGGAGCCAAACGTTGCGATCGTCGAATGCCGCGGCAATGGAAAACCGGTAACGACCGGGCGCGACCAAGCCGGCGACGCACCGATCGCGAGCGTCATCGCGAGCGCGCTCGCGATACGTTTCATCGGCGCTCGTTCCGTACGGCCGGCATCGCGACCGCAGCCAGCGCGATCGCGACATATCCAAGGCACGCCACCCACATAGCGTCGAGTGGGCTCCGATGATCGGCGATCCAACCGAACACGATGATGCCTGGCGCCAATCCGGATAGTACGAACAGCCGCACGGCACCCATCACGCGTCCGATGAGGTCCTCCGGCGTTACCCGCATGCGAAAGCCGATAATTTGTGCGATCTCGAAGTTGGCGAACGCATTCGAAATCGTCCAACAGGCTGCGACGACCCAGACGTTGCGCACCAGCACGACCGGAAAGAAACATGCAGCGTCGAGCAGGTATGCGATCGTCAACGCGCGTCCGAACGGCCAACGTCCGGCATATTTCGATGCAAACCATGCGCCAGCCGTCGCTCCCGCAGCCGACATCGCCCAAAAGGCACCGACGATTTGGTCGCCCGCTCCAAATGTCTGCTTTAGGAACGGAATCAAGATGGCGTAGCAGCCGAACCCGAAAATGTTGAAGAAGAAGCCGCAGATCGCTTGCGCGCGCATCCCCGTGTCGCTCCACAGATACGAAAACCCGAGCTTGATATCGTGCGCGAGATGCGAGAGGGTCGGTATGCCTTGCGGTTCGTCAGGACCCAGCGACGAAATGCGCGACAGGGAAATTTGCGAGGCGAGATAGGTCGCGGCGTTGAGCGTCAGCGCGGGGAGCGGACCGACCCACGCAAAGATTGCGCCGCCGATAGCCGGCGTTACTAAGTATGAGATGTTTTCTACGGTCATTAAGGTGGCGACCGCTTGGGTAGAGCGTTCGCGGCCCAATAAATATGGAATGCTCGACGATTGGCCACCCATGAAGGCGGCCGCACAGATCGAGATGACTACCAAGCCGGCGTAGATCATGCCGAGCGACAACACGTGATACCAATACGCGATCGCGAAAAACGCCATGACCGCAAAGCGAATGGCGTCGCACCCGATCATCAGCTTGCGCCGGTCGATACGATCGGCCAGCGAACCGCCGACCAGCGAAAAGATCGAAAACGGCACGACCTCGCAGATGATGGCGGCGCCGGTCGACAGGGCCGAATGCGTGAGGTGGTAGGCCAGCAGCGGCACGGCCAACAAGCGCAGTCCGTCGCCCAGCAAGCTGAGCGACTGCCCGATAAAGTATTGGCGAAATGCCGCCGAAGCGAAGATGCCGGCCGCTCGCGCGCGTTTCAACGTGTCGCCGCTTTCGTTACCGCAGGTGCCGCCATATCAACGATCCCGCGACAATGACCAGCGCGCACGAGACTACGAACACCAACTGCGGCGACTTGAGTTTGCGCGACAGGCGAGCCCCGACCGGTCCGCCGACGAGACCGCCGGCCAACAACGGAACGACATCGCGCAGGTCGATGTCGTGCGCGAAGGCATGAAACCCTAAGCCGACCGGCGAGGTGAGCAAGATTCCAAATTGTGACGTCGCGCTAATTGCGTGGATCGGCAGTTCGGAAAAATACAACAGCGCCGGAACCATCACGACGCCGCCGCCTACGCCGAAGAGACTCGAAAACAGGCCGACCACAACACCCATCAGCAGCGCGGCGCGATACGACATGCCCTTGAGCGCGCGCACGTGTTCGTGTTCGGGCCGGCCCCGCATGCGTTTGCTTGCGTTCCAACTCAAATCGATCGCGACCGCGATGAGTAAGACGGCCAGCACGATGTCGAACACCGGAGCGGAGATGTGCTGCGACGCAAAGCCGCCCGCGATGCTGCCGGGCAGCCCGCCGGCCGCGATCAAAAGCCCAATTCGGACGTGTACTCGTTTTTGCATCAAGTAGGTGATGGTCGAACTCGCGCTGCTGGCCACGATCAGCAACAACGACGTTCCGGCCGCCTCGGCCGGCGCGAATCCAAACGCCAAGCGTAAAATTGGAACGAGGATGAAGCCGCCGCCCAAGCCGACCATCGCACCAAGCGCGCCCGCGCAAGCGGCCACGACAAAGAGCACCCATTGATTCATTGCAGGCCGGTATCGAGAACGCGGTAGATCGTGACCGGTTGGCTCTTTCCCCGAACCGAAACGGGCTCGAGCGCTTCGACATGGGCCGGCGCTCCGCAGGCTTCGTATGTCGATTGGCTGATGATGATTTCGCCGCCGGCCGCGATATTATATAACCGCGCGGCCAAGTTGACTGCGTCGCCGACGACGGTATAGTTCATGCGCGAACTCGCGCCGAGGTTGCCCATCACGACCTCGCCGGTGTTGATCCCCATTCCAACGGCTAACGTTGGTCTGCCCGCAGCAGACCAACGCTCGTTGAGGCGCTCGATTTCGCGCTGCTGTTCGATCGCGGCCGTCACGGCGTTGCGCGCGTCGTCCGGCGTTTGAAATGGAGCCGAAAACACCGCCATTACGCAGTCGCCGATAAACTTGTCGACGTAGCCGCCGCGTTCGAATATGATCGCACACATGGCGTCGAAATATTCGTTGAGCTGTGCGTAGACCGCTTCGGGCTCCATCGTCTCGCTCAACGACGTAAATCCGCGGATGTCGCTGTAAAAAATCGTGGCGCGGACGCGTTTTCCGCGTAGCGCGATCGCATCGGCCGGATCGTCGTGTCGGAGAATCTCGCCGACGACCGCCGGACTCACGTGCATGCCGAACAGTTGCGTCACCATCCGGCGCTGGCCGCTCTCGGTCGCGACGCGGTAGACCCCGGTGGCCAGCGTCGCGACGACGATCGCCAGCACGACGTGCGCCAAATCCAGCCAATAGAGATGTTCGACGAACAGCCACACGTCGAAGCACGCGTACGCGAGGGTTGCCGCAAAAACCGCCAGCGCCGCCGCTCCGACGCGCACGTACACCACCAGTAGTGCTGCTAATAGTGCAAGCAAGAGCGTGACGGAGGCGTCGAGTATTGCTGGTGCGGGGCGCAGGTAGAACCCACGCATCAGTTGGTCCGCGAGGCGCGCGACGATGTAGAGGCCCGGAACGCGTCCGCGACCTGCGGTGGTCGAAACGTCGAAGAGTCCGGCAGCGGTCGCACCGACGTAGACTAACGCGCCGTTCGCGAACGGACGCAACGCTTGCGGCGTACTTTTCAACGCGTCCGCAAACGAGAGCATTCCGCGTCCCGCAAAGGACTGCGTCTGGACGTCGCTGCCGCCGGGATCCTGATGGTGCGCGGTTGCGGGCGGAAGCACCAGCATGCGGCCGCTTCGATCGACGGGTATGGTCGACGGTTGGATCGGATGACCCGCGAACGTGTCGACGGCCGCGACCGGCAGCGATAGCAGACGCTCGTTTCCGTGCGTTCCGTCGCCTTGCGTTTCGATCGCGGGCGGTTCGCCGATGACGTAGCCGCCCGGTGCGTCGACCGTTACGTAACCGATGGCGGCCGCCGCGTTCGCCAAGGACGGAATCGGACGCTGTTCGGCGATGCGCCCGCCGGCTGTCGTGCTGAGGGGAAACGCTAATGCCGAAGGCATCTGCCGTAAGGCTGCGGCGAACGCCGCGTCTTGCCGCGGATCGCCACTCGGTTCGAGAAACTGAATGTCGAACGCGACCGCCTTTGCGCCGGCAGCCCGTAGTCGATCGAGCAACGTTCCGTACACCGAACGCGGCAACGGAAAACCCATCGAGTGAAACGTGGCGTCGTCGATGGTTACGATGCCGAGATTCGGATTGGCATCCGTTTCGTATGCCGGGTGCATCCAGCCCCACTGCGTGACGGACGACGACGCGGCGACGTGCAGCGACAAATCGGCGATTCGATTACCGAGCGGAAAAACGGATTCGGGAAAGTTTTCGAGCGCGATCGCAATCCCGGCCGCTACTATGCTTGCGAGCAGTGCGACGCCGAGCGTTCGCAAACGCCGTCGCACGACGAGTGCCGTTTAGGTGGCGCGGCCGATGTAGCGCCGGTCGCGCGTATCGATGCGGATCACGTTGCCGGATTCGACGAACAGCGGCACCTGAACGGTCGCTCCGGTCTCGAGTTTGGCCGGTTTGGTGGCGTTGGTGGCCGTATCGCCTTTGAACCCAGGATCCGTTTCGACGATCAGGAGCTCGACGTGCGCCGGCAGGTCGACGCCGATCGGAACGCCGTCGTGGGTCTGAACGTCGACCACCATGCCGTCTTTGAGGAAGTCGGCCGGATCGCCGATCACGTCGCGCTGCAGCGTGACGTTCTCGAACGTCTCCTGGTCCATGAAATGGTACCCGTCGCCATCGTTATACAGCATCTGCATCTGGCGGTTGTCGACGGTCGCCCGCTCGAGTTTTTCGCCCGCGCGGAACGTGCGCTCCAGGGTTCCACCCGAACGAACGTTGCGCAGACGCGTGCGAACGAAGGCCGATCCTTTGCCCGGCTTCACATGGAGAAATTCGATGACGGTCCACAGGTGGCCGTCGACGATGATGGTGACGCCGTTACGAAGTTCGTTGGACGAAATCATGACTTCGGCTTTTACGGTTAGGGATTGGACAAGCCCTGGCGAGCGGCTAGGCGGGGTCGGCGCCGATCGCGCGTTCGGTGCCCGCCCGCAAGCGCGCGATGTTTCCGCGATGTAAATACAAGACGAGAAGGGCGGCCAGGCCGGCGTAGATCGTTTCGGCCGGCGAGCGGGTGGTGAACCAGACAAAAACAGGGGTCAGGACGCTGCCGAGCATGGATCCGACCGAGGAGTAGCGAGTGGTTCCGGCCCCTGCTGCCCAGGCCGCAGCCGTCAGAAGACCTGCCAGCCAGCTGAATGCGAACACCGCCCCGAATGAGGTTGCGACGCCTTTTCCGCCGCGCCATCCAAGCCAGGGTGAGAAGCAATGTCCGAGGACGGCAGCCGCAGCAACGCACGCCGCGAGATCCGGCATGCCCGCCCGTACGGCAATAAACGCCGGAACGAAGCCTTTGAGTGCGTCGAGCACGAGCACCGACGCGGCGCCGCGCTTTCCGAGCGTGCGCAGTGCGTTCATCGCGCCGATGTTGCCGGAGCCTTCGCGCCGGATGTCGGTGCGAAACGCGACCTTCCCGATCAAATAGCCGAATGGAATCGAACCAACCAAAAACGTAGCGAGGACCGCAGCCGCGCCGAGAGCGAGGGTCACTCGACGTCGTCGCCCGCGCTGCGCGGCCGAAATTGGAACGTCAACGGAACGCCTTCGAAGTCGAACTCTTGCCGCAGCACGTTCTCGAGAAACCGCTTGTAGTGCGTCGGAACCTTTTCGGGATCGGTGCAGATGAAGACGAAGAGCGGCGGGCTGACGCCGGGCTGGGTCGCATAAAAAATCTTCAAAACGCGGCCACCCGAAGCCGGCGGCGGATGCGCGAGAACGGCCGCCCGCACTACCGCGTTCAAGCGCGCGGTGGGAATACGGCGTTGTAAGTTTTCTGCGACGCGATCGACGACCGGCAGCAGGCTTCCGAGCCTGCGATGCGTTTTGGCCGAAAGAAACGCGACCGGTGCAAATTTCGCAAACGGCAGCAGATCGTGGATCACGTTGGCCAGCTCGCCCTGGCTGAACTCGCCCTGTTCGCGGACGAGATCCCACTTATTGCCGATCAATATGAGGCCTTTGCGTTCTTCGATCGCGAAACCGGCGAGCCGCCGGTCTTGCGCCGTCACGCCGACCATCGCGTCGAACACCAGCAGCGCGATGTCGCAACGCGAAAGTGCCTTGAGGGAGCGCAGGGCGGAATAATATTCGATCGATCCGTGCGCTTGCGGCTGCTTGCGGACGCCCGCCGTGTCGATCAAACGAATCGTGCGGTCGCGCCCGGTCATCAAGGTATCGATTGCGTCCCGCGTCGTTCCCGGAACGTCGCTCACGATCGCGCGCTCTTCGCCCAACAATGCGTTGAGGAGGGAGCTTTTGCCGACGTTCGGCCGTCCGATGATTGCTAGCGCCAACTCGCCGCCGCCGGTCGCATCCGGACGCTCCGGCAATGCCTCCACCACCATGTCGAGCAAATCGCCGGAGCCTTCGCCATGCAGCGCTGACACGGTCACCGGCTCGCCGAACCCCAAACGCGAAAACTCGGCTATCGCCGAGGCAGCCGCAGCCGGCGACTCCGATTTATTGGCGGCCAGCACCACTTTGCGGTGCCCGCGCCGCAGAATCGATGCCACTTCATCGTCGAGCGGATGCCGTCCGGCCATCGCATCGACGACGAACACTACGACGTCCGCTTCCGAGGCGGCGGCTTCGGCTTGCCGCCGGGCGGCCGCTCCGAGCGCATCGCCGTGTACGGAGTCGGCTTCCGGATCGATTCCCGCCGTATCGACCAGGCCGAACGTGCGGCCGCGCCAGTCGCAAATTGCGTACAGGCGGTCGCGCGTTACGCCCGCGGTATCTTCGACGATCGCCAAGCGCTGGCCGACGAGCCGGTTGAACAAGGCGCTCTTGCCGACGTTGGGACGCCCGACGATCGCGACGATGGCCGGACGAAGGGCGGCGCTCTCTTGGCCCGAGTCGCTAGCAACTTCCACGGCCTTTAGCTTCGCAGCGACCGAGCAAAACCATGGGCCGGAACACCTTGCGGACAAAGCGAACCACGCGGGTGACCCATGGCGAGCATTTATATCGAGACGTTCGGCTGTCAGATGAATGAAGCCGATTCGCAGTATGTGGCGGATCGCGCGACGTCGGCCGGCTATGCCATCGTGACGTCGCCCGAAGACGCCGACGTGCTGGTGCTCAACACGTGCACGGTCCGCGACAACGCCGAGCGGCGCGCCTACGGCCGGATGAATCATTTCAAAGTGCTCAAAGACGCCGATCCGTCGGTACGTTTGGTCGTCATGGGCTGTTTGGCCGAGCAGGATCGCGATCGCATGCAGTCCCTGGCACCACACGTCGATGCGGTATTCGGCACGCGCCAACTGCGAGAGTTGGGCGACCGGCTAGTCGACTGGGAGCCGGATTTCGATCGCGAGTCCGGCGGCCCGTCGGCCGCTAACGAGCTCGCGGTCGCGCTCGGTGGAACCCCGGATGCCGTGGCCGGCCCGTTCTCGCATCTTCGCGCGTTCGTGAACGTGCAACGCGGCTGTTCGTATTATTGCACGTTCTGCATCGTGCCGCACGTCCGCGGCCGCTTCGATCACCGCCCGATGGCCGACGTGCTGCGCGATGTTGAAGCGCGAGTCGCAGAAGGCGCGCGTGAGGTGATGCTGGTCGGCCAGACGGTCAACGCCTGGAACGATCCGGTTAGCGGCACCGACTTCGGAGATCTTTGTCGCGCCGCCGCAGCTATCGAAGGCCTGGAACGTCTGGCGTTCATCTCGCCGCATCCTAAAGATTTTACCGCCAAGATTATTCGCGATTTGGCCGCCGTGCCACAATGCAATCCGCGCATGCACCTTCCGCTGCAATCGTTCAGCGATCCGGTGCTACGCCGAATGAATCGCAAGTACACGGCGGCGCTGTTCGCAGAGAAAGTCGCCGCGATCCGGCAGTATCTTCCGAACTGGGCTATCACCACCGATATCATCGTTGGGTTTCCGGGTGAAACGGAAAGCGATTTCATGCACACGCTGGAGTACGTGCGCAGCGGCGTGTTCGCTAACGCTTTCACGTTTATGTATTCGATCCGCCGCGGCACGCCCGCAGCGAATTGGGAACAGGTGCCGCACGACGCGGTTACCGAGCGGTTCGGGCGACTGGTCGATGCGCAAAACGCCGCGACCCGCGCCTACCACGACCGCAAGCTGGGCACGACGGTTCGCGTGCTGATCGCCGGCGACTCGAAGAAAGACGCCGGCAAGTTGGCCACGAAGGCAACCGACAACGTGACCGTCGTGGCACCCAAACCGCCCGGCTACGATGAGGCGTCGTACGCTTCGCAGCCGTGGCTCGACGTTCGTATCGAATCGGCGCACGTTTGGGGTTGCATGGGAACGATCGTGGGCCGCGCGCGACGCTTTGACGACGCCGCTTCGCCGGTCGAGCGTCCGATGGTGAGCTTACTGTGAACGTCACACGCTTCGTCCCAGCTTCGATCCTCGCACTAGCCGTCGTGCTCGCGTCGTGCCATGGTGGCGCGGCGCCGTTGCCGCCGGGTACCGTATCTTCGCAAAGTACGCGCCAATCGCCGTCGCGGCCGACCGAGTTCGTTGGGTTTTGGGAGTCGTGGTCCGACTGGAACGGCCAGGACGCGTTCAATATGTTGGGCAGCGTACCGGCGACGGTTACCAACGTCGACGTCGCGTTCAGTATCGCCAACTCAAACCAAATTTCCGATCCGCAAAATACCTACCCGCTCGCGCCCGGCGCGAAGACGATCCACCAGCAGGGCGGCAAAGTGTTATTGTCGTTCGGCGGCGCGACGTCGACCTTCAACATCACCGATACCAAACAATTCGTAACGAATCTAAAAGCGTACTTGAAAAAGAATCCGGGGATTTACGACGGTTTCGATTTTGACGATGAAGTGATTCAAACGAAGTCCAATGGCCGCCAGCAACTGGTCGGCGTCATCAAGGCAACGCGCAAAGCGTTTCCCGACGCGGTGATCAGCTTCGATGCCGATTCGGCCGGCGCCGATCCGAAGGTCGACCTTTCCCAAGGTTTCGGCGAAGATCGCTCGATCCTTAAGAAGGCCGGTAACGACATCGATTACGTCAACATTATGGATTACGATCAGTACGGGTGGAAGCCGTCGACCAATCCGAAGTGCCAATACACGCCGGGCTCTTCGGACGACTGTTATCTCGACATCGTCAAGGAGTTTTCGAACGTACCGGTCGGCGGCGGCAAGAAGTTTCCGGCCAGTAAGGTCGTGATGGGATTGATGATCGGCGAGGGCGACGACGGTTCGTTCCTCAAACCGGCCGACTGCAGCAACTACGCGAGCTGGATCGTCACGAACGGTTACCGCGGGATCATGATTTGGGATCTCGATTTGGATAACCCGCAAGCGCCGATGAACGGTACCGGTTATCCCCTGGGAACCTATGTCACCGCTATCGGCAGCGCCCTCGGTACGTAGGAGCGTCCTGACGAAGTCCGTGGATAGAAAGCCGTCGTGAGCGACGCCGGCGCGAAATTCTCTCCAATGCTCGAGCAATACTTCGGGATGAAAGCCAAGCATCCGGAGGCCGTTTTGCTATCGCGCGTCGGCGACTTTTACGAAGCCTATGGCGAGGACGCCGAGACGGTGGCGCGCGCATTGCAAATCGCGCTTACCAGCAAAGAGGCGGGCGGGGGCCGGCGCGTTGCGATGGCCGGCGTTCCGCACCATGCGCTGGCGCAATATCTTGCGAAACTCGTTGCGCAGCGATTCGTCGTTGCATTGGCCGAGCAACTCGAGGTTCCGCAACCGAATCGATTGGTGCGC
This sequence comes from Candidatus Tumulicola sp., assembly GCA_036490475.1. Taxonomy (NCBI): domain Bacteria; kingdom Bacillati; phylum Vulcanimicrobiota; class Vulcanimicrobiia; order Vulcanimicrobiales; family Vulcanimicrobiaceae; genus Candidatus Tumulicola; species Candidatus Tumulicola sp. The sequence continues at coordinate 650,493 of DASXDT010000005.1, read as the reverse complement.
CGCGACGTCGTGCGTTTAGTAACGCCGGGTACGCTGTTCGAAGAACAGTTGCTCGACGGCAGCAGCAACAACTATTTGGCCGCCGTTTCGGCCTTCGAGAGCACCTATGCATTGGCATTTGCCGACGTCTCGACCGGCTCGTGCTCGGCAACCGCGCTCTCCGGCGTGGATGCGTACGAAGAACTTCTCGCCGAGCTCAACCGGGTCGCGCCGGCCGAAATCGTGGCCGACGTTCCAGCCGATCTACGAGCGATCTTGACGGCCGATCTCGACGGATCGGGCTCGCGCGTTACCGCGCCGGCACTCGGTGCCGCTATGGCGATCGACGACGTGCCGATCGAGGGCTTTTCGCGCAACGAGTCGACCGGCATACGCCGCGCGCTCGACGTGTTGGCCGCGTTCGTGCGCCGTACAGGCGTGGCGGGCAACGATCGACGGCAGGATTTGTCGACGACCGGGTTGCGCGCGACGGCGCTGTATCGCACGCGCACGTTTCTCGAGCTCGACGCTTCGACGCGCAAGCATCTCGAACTGATGCGCCCGACCGGGCAGAACGCACGAGCAACCTTATTTGCAACGCTCAATCGCTGCGCTACTGCGATGGGATCGCGCATGCTCGGGCGCTGGATACTCGCACCGTTGGTCGACCGCGCCGCCATCGAGTCGCGGCAGGATGCGGTCGAATCGCTGATCGGCGAGCACGCCAGGCGCGAAGCGTTGCGCGAGCTGCTCAAAGGTTGTTTCGATCTCGAACGCATCGCACAAAAAGTGCGACTGGGACGCGCCGGACCGCGCGATCTCGGCTCGTTGCGCCGCACATTGGAATGCTTGGGACCGATTCGCCAAGCCGTCACCGCAGCATTGGAGCCGGCCGCGCTACACATCGGCGAATTCGGCGCCCTGCTCGACGACCTGCGGAACACGCTGGCAGACGAATTGCCGGCGCACATGACCGATGGCGGCGCGATTCGCCCCGAAAGCGATCGGGAGTTGGCCGAGTGCGTTGCGTTACGCGGTGACGCCCGCTCGCAGCTGGCGCAACTCGAAGAACGCGAGCGCAATCTCACCGGCATCAAATCGCTGAAAATTCGATATGCCAGTGCCTATGGTTACGCATTGGAGGTCGGAAACGCACACAATGCCTTGGTTCCGGAACGATACGTTCGTAAACAAACGCTCACGAATGCCGAACGTTACGTAACGCCGGAACTCAAGGCGTTGGAAACGGCGATCGCAACCGCACAGTCGCGGCAGGAGCGGCTCGAGCAGCGTTTATTCGACGAATTGTGCGCCCGTGTAACGGCGCGTATCGACGACTTGCTCGACGCAGCCGATGCCATCGCGGAAATCGACGCGGTCGCGGCTTTGGCGTTGTGCGCGGCCGAGCGCGGCTACGTGCGACCGCGCTTCGACGACTCGAGCGAGTTGGCAATCGAAGCCGGACGGCATCCGGTTATGGAGGCGGTGTTGCACGCGCAGTTCGTCGCCAACGACTGCACGCTGCGAGCCGGCGATCATCGATTTATCTTACTGACCGGGCCGAACATGGGCGGCAAATCGACCTATCTCCGGCAAACCGGCCTGCTGACGATCATGGCGCAGATCGGTTCGTTTGTGCCCGCCGCATCGATGCGGCTCGGCGTCGTCGACCGCATCTTCACGCGCATCGGTGCCGGCGACGACTTAGCCTCCGGGCAGTCGACCTTCTATATGGAAATGGCCGAGGCTGCCAATATTCTGCGACGCAGCACCGATCGCTCGCTGCTACTGATCGACGAGGTCGGTCGCGGCACCGGCACGCTCGACGGTTTGTCGATCGCGCAAGCCATCTGCGAGTTCTTGCTGGCACTCGACGAACGCGCCCCGATGGTGCTGTTCGCGACGCACTTCCACGAGTTATGCGCGCTGGCCGATCATTGGAACTTGGTTGCCAACTACCACATCACCGCGGTCGAAAATATGTCGCGCGGCGGCGCGCCGGTGTTCTCGCACCGCGTGGCGCCCGGCAGCTCGTCGCGTTCGTTCGGCATCGAGGTTGCACGCATGGCGGGATTGCCGGCCTCAGTGGTCGAGCGCGCGCGAGAGATCGGCGAAACGCTCGCCGGACAGGCCGATGTCGAAGCGCAGGTGCCGATGCGCAAAACCCCCGCACGGCCCGCGGCGGTCGAGACGCAACTCGCGCTCCTGTATCCGCAGTAACGTGGCGATCGTCGAGCTCGATCAAGAAACGATCGGGCAAATTGCCGCCGGCGAAGTTATCGAGCGTCCCGCGTCGGTCGTCAAAGAGCTAGTCGAGAATGCGCTCGATGCGGGTGCGCGCCGGGTCGTCGTTTCGATCGAACGCGGCGGCAGCGACCTCATCGAAGTGATCGACGATGGAGGCGGGATCGCGCCCCAGGAACTGCCGTTAGCCGTGCGCCGTTATGCGACCAGTAAGCTGCGCGGTGCATCCGACTTGGAATCGATTGCGACGCTGGGTTTTCGCGGCGAGGGTTTGGCGTCGATCGCCTCCGTTGCCAACGTGCAAGTTACTTCTCGCGTAGCCGAATCGCAAGTCGGATATCGGATCGAGGCACACGGCGAACGCGCCGGCGAGGTCGAGCCGGTGGCATCCGCACCGGGAACGCGCGTGCGGGCATCCGCGTTGTTCGCTAACGTGCCGGTGCGTCGCGAATATTTACGCTCGCCGGCCAACGAGTTCGCACGTATTTCTACCTGGCTGTCGAGCTTCGCGCTAGCGTATCCGCAAACGACGTTCACGTTGCGTCACGATGGCAGCGACGTGTGGGTGATGCCCGGCACGGACGACCCGCGCGAGCGATTGGCGATGGTGTTCGGCCGGCGCGCGGTGGAGGCGTTGCTTCCACTCGACCCGGCCGCCGCCGCGTCGATCGGCGGCACGATCTCCGGATTTATTAGCGCTCCCGGATCGGATCGTCCCGACCGGCGCATGCAACTGCTGTTCGTCAACGGCCGGCTGTTGCGCGGCGCGCTCCTGGCGGGTGCCTGGAGTGCCGGATATGCCACCTATGCGATGAGCGGGCGCCATCCGTACGGTGCGCTCTTTTTGGAGCTTCCCGCATCGCATATCGATCCGAACGTGCACCCGACGAAGAGCGACGTGCGTTTGCGCTATGCGGCGCAAGTCTTCGACGGCGTGCGCCGCGCGATGACCGCCACGTTGACGGCCGATGCCACGCGCCGCTTTCACGAGCGTACCGGCGACTTGGCGGCGTCGGGCATTTCGCCGGCGCCCCCCGAGGATGCATCGTTTTCGAGCGTCGTATCGCTCTTCGAACCGCTCGCTGGGGGCGATGTCGTGGCGAGCGGCCTGCGAATCGCCGGACAGCTGCATCGCACGTACGTCGTGGCGTTCGACGGCGACGATCTCGTGTTGGTCGACCAACATGCCGCGCACGAACGCATCGCCTACGAACAAATTGTCGAGCGCGCATCGGCCGGCGCGCCGAGCGAACCGCTGCTGGTTCCGCACGTTGTCGAACTCGACGCTGCACGTGCCGCTATGCTGGAGCAGACGCTCGAAGCGCTGCACGAGGGCGGTTTGACGATCGAACCTTTTGGCGACCGGGCATTTCGCGTCGTTTCGACTCCGGCCGGATACGGGGCGCGAGCCTTCGACGTCATGGGCTTTCTGGACGATATCGGCGAGCCGCGACAACGCAACGTGCGCGAGCGCATCTGGGCCTCCTTGGCATGTCACTCGGTGACGGTCGCGGGCGAACGGCTCGAAACCGCCGAGATGGCGATGCTGGTCGAGCGGTTACAGCGGTGCACGAATCCGATGCATTGTCCGCACGGACGGCCGACGATGGTGCGGCTGCCGCCGGACGCAGTCGCGCGCTTGTTCAAGCGCTGAATCAAATGAGCGATTCGACCGTGCTGGTGATCGCCGGAGCGACCGCTGCCGGCAAGACGCCGTTGGCGTTCGACTTGGCGTTGCGTTTCGACGCGGAGATCGTCGGCGCGGATTCGCGACAGATCTATAACGATATGCCGATCGGGACGGCGGCACCGTCGTCCGAGGCGCTGTCCGCGGTGCGGCATCATTGCGTCGCAATGGTCGACCCATACGAGCGTTATTCGGCCGGACGTTTCGAACGCGACGCATTGGCCGCGATCGCCGATATTCAGGCGCGTGGAAAGCGCGCGATCGTTGCCGGTGGAACGGGCTTTTATATTCGCGCGTTGACCGGTAGCGTGGGTCTCGCGCGCGCCTACGACGAGCAACTGCGGGCGCGGCTACGACGCGAAGCATCGGTGCACGAACCGGGCTTCTTGCATCAATGGCTCGTGCGGTTAGATTCGCGCCGGGCGGCGGCGATCGATCCGAACGACACCTATCGCGTGCTGCGTGCGCTGGAAATTCGATTGGCCGATCCGCCGATCCCCAACGGCACGGATGCAATGCGCCGTCCCGAGTTCTTCAAGGTCGCGCTGGAAGTGCCGGTTGCCGAGATCGACCAACGCATCGCGACTCGAACCGCACACATGCTTGCAAGCGGCTTGATCGAGGAAGCCGAGCGAATCGGGCCAAACGCGGTCGCCGGGAGCGCGGTCGGCTATCCGCAGGCGCTGGCATATCTGCGCGGCTGGAGTACCGAGGAAGAGTTGCGGACGACGTTGATGCGAGCGACCAAACGCTACGCGCGACGCCAAATCGCGTGGTTTCGGCGGGAACCCGGTATCGAGTGGGTTTCGCCCGGGCACGTCGCCGGCATAGTACGGGAGAAGCTCGGCTGGCGTGAGAAGCCCGACTGAGATGTCCCGTACGGTACGCGATGGCGCGATCGCTTTGACCAAAATGCACGGCACCGAAAACGATTTCGTGGTGATCGATGTCCGCGCGCAAACGCTCGCTCACCCCGAGGCATTCGCGCGACGCGTTTGCGACCGGCGCACCGGCGTGGGCGCCGACGGTGTGTTGGCGCTCGAAAAGCCGATCCAAAGCGGAGCGGTTATTGCGATGCGCGTGCTCAACGCCGACGGCAGCTCGGCAGAGATGTGCGGTAACGGTGTTCGTTGCGCGGCGCGTTGGCTGTACGAAGCCGGCGAAGGCAGCGCGATCGCGTTCGAGACTGCCGCCGGCATCGTTCGTACGAACGTCGAGTCGACCGAGCCGGAATTTCTGGTGCGAGTCGCCATGGGACGAGCGATACCCGAACGCCTCGAAGGCAATCCCGACGCATGGTTCGTCGACCTCGGCAATCCGCACGTCGTGTTGGTTCGCACTAGCACCGACGAGCCGGAGTTGGGATCGTACGCGCGAGCGTTGCAGAACGATCGGCGTTTTCCCAACGGGACCAACGTGCACACCGCCGTTCTGCACGACCGTCATTTGGACGTGCTGCATTGGGAGCGCGGCGTCGGCCACACGCGTGCGTGTGGGACTGGAGCCGTTGCATCCGCCGCCGTCGCCGCGCTTACATGGAAGCACCGCGATCCAATCGAGGTGCACGTCCCGGGCGGGCGATTGACGGTCGAATGGGCTGACGACGGAAGTGCAATCCTGGTCGGTCCGGCCGTGCGTGTGTTCGATACAACCGTTGCGCGCGATGCGTTCGATCGCGCCTAAACGCGCCACGCTGGCGTATTGCGACGCCGCCGGCCGCATCTATTTCGATGAAGAGCGCGGCACGTTGGCCGACGGCGGAATCGTCCGCGAACCAGAGCTCGCCGAACTGATTCCGGCGCCCGACGGTACCGTCGAGATGGTGCTGCCTAAGCGTCGTCCGCTCACCGACATCGGCCCGAGCAGCGACGGACGCGCGCTGGCAGCCATCTTGCCGTCGGGATACACGCGACTGCTGGTGCCGGCTTACGTGACCGACCGCAAGGCGCCGGATCTCCCACTGTTCGGCTACACGTTTGCATGCGCGGTCGACGGCGAACTGTACGTCGCCGCGATGAAAACCGACGAAAGCGAACAGTGGCGTCCGCGAAATTTTAAACCGGGTGAACTCGAAGCGATTCTCGACGCGCGCATCGCCGAAGATCCGGAGAATCGGGTGTTACGGCAAGTTGCGTTGTGTTCGCGCGAATATGGCTGCTTTACGGCGCAGAACGTGTTTTTGCGCTGGGGCGAGGCCGCGCTGCCGGTGTCGCCCAAGTGCAACGCGCGCTGTATCGGTTGCATTTCCGAGCAAGAGCCGGAATCGGGCGTTCCGTCGCCGCAAACTCGTATCGCATTCGAGACGACCGCCGACGAGCTGGCGCGCGTTGCGATCGCGCATTTGGATCGCGTCGAGGACGGCATCATTTCGTTCGGCCAGGGCTGCGAAGGCGAGCCGCTGCTACGCTCGACCACGATCGCCCGCGCGATCGAGTTGATTCGCGCGGCGCGATCGAATGGCACGATCAACATCAACACCAACGGCAGTATGCCGGATGGGTTGCGCCGCTGCATCGACGCCGGACTCGATGCGGCGCGAATCAGCCTCAACTCGTTTCGTCCGGACGTGTACGCGGCGTATTACCGGCCGATCGGCTATGGGCTCGCAGAAGTGTTGGAATCGGTACGCGTCGCGGTCGGCGCGGGTTTGCGTACGAGTTTGAATCTGCTGACGCATCCAGGCATGACCGACGACGAGCGCGAGGTCCTTGCAGCCGAAGCGTTTCTGCGCGATTCGGGCGTCGCTCTCGTGCAAACTCGTACGCTCAATATCGATCCGCAATGGTATTTCGACGCGGTGGGCCGTCCCCGAAAGCCACTCGGCATGCGCGTCGCACTGCAGCGACTACGGGCCTGCGCCGCCCTCGGCAACTTCACGCACGTCCATTAGCTCGTCCCAGCGTTGGTATTTGTACACCAACGCCGATACCGCCCAGATAACGACGAACGAGCCGATAACGGCGAAACCGAGGATTCCAAGATGGTCGTTGAGCGACCCGACTAGGTTCCAAATGGGACCGGTGAGGCGCATCCGATCTACGACCATGCCGAGTATTTCCGCAGCGCCGACACCGACGGCCACGACGATCGATGCAAACGTGATTACCGCGTTGTAATAGAGCTTGCGCACGGGTTTCACGAAGGCCCAGCCGTACGCGCCGAGCATCAGAATGCCGTCGGTCGTGTCGAGCAGCGACATGCCCGCCGCGAATAACAGCGGAAAGACGAGTATCGCCATCACCGGCATCCCGTTTCCGCTCTCGACGGCGGCGATGCCGAGAAGTCCGACCTCGGTCGCGGTGTCGAAGCCCAGACCGAACAGCACGCCGATCGGATACATTTTCCAACTGCGGTCGACGACCCGCAGTAAGGGAGAAAAAATGCGCCCGAAAAAGCCGCGGCGTTGCAAGGACTCGTCGACACGAACTTGGTGATAGACGCGCCCGGCCCGCACGTCGGCGAACGCGCGCAGCACGTCGGCGAGCACGAATGCGTTCAGCACGGCGATCGCCAACAAGAAGGTCGCCGATACGACCGTGCCCGCAAGGCCGCCGGCGCTCGCTAGTTGCGGCAAGCCATGCTTCACGAACGTGGCGGCGACCGCGATCGCGACCGTTAACGCCAGAACCACGGTCGAGTGGCCGAGCGAGAAGAAGAAGCCGGTCGCAACCGGGCGGCGCCCGTCTTGTACCAGCTTGCGCGTCACGTTGTCGATGGCGCAGATATGGTCGGCGTCGACCGCGTGGCGCAAACCGAACGTATAGGCGAGGAGCGCGGTCCCGAGCAGTGCCGGATGCCGCCAGAAAAGCGCTAATGCCGCAGCCCAAATGCCCACGTTGAAAACGACGAGTACCGAGTACATGCGCGCGATGTCGCGACGAATTTGCGGCGATGCGTTAGCGACGACGTGGCGTAGGCTCGCGAGACCAAACGCTTGGCTCATCGTCGCACTCGGTTAGTGCTCGTGATCGTGTGGATGGTCGTGCGTGTGCGCGTGGTCGTGCACGTGCGCGTGCTCGGGACCATCGGCGTGCTGGTGGTCGTGCGCGTGCGCGTGTGCATGTGGCGTCGCGCCGGTGGAGTTCGGAAACCGCTTCGCGTCGATCCGAGAAGTAAGGAACGCCATCCACTCGTCCATGCCTGCTCCGCTACGCGACGAGACGCCGAGCACCGCTACGCCGGGATGCACGCGCTCGATTGCTTGGCGCGCGGCGCGTTCGTCGAACTCGGCAGCTGCAGCTAGGTCGATCTTGGTGATCAGCACGACGTGGGCCGTATTAAAGGCCAGCGGATACTTGAGCGGCTTGTCCTCGCCTTCGGTAACGGAAAAGAGTGCCACGCGTAAGTCTTCGCCCAAGTCGTATTCGGCGGGACAGATCAGATTGCCGACGTTTTCGATCGCTAGGACGTCGAGCGACGGCGGCTCCCAACCGGTCAGCGCGTCTTCGATCATGATCGCGTCCAGGCGGCACTCGCCTCCGGTGGTAATCTGCTTGACCGGCACTCCGCTGCGCCGCAGGCGCACCGCATCGTTTTCGGTCGCCTGATCGCCCACCAGGGCGGCGACACGATAGCGCTCGTCGAGCCGCCGCAGCGAGGCTTCGAGCAGCGTCGTTTTGCCGGCGCCCGGACTCGACAGTAGATTGAAGACGTACGTTCGCTGTTCGGAAAATCGCTTACGCAGACCGTCCGCCAGCGTCGAGTTCTTTTTGAGGATGGAGCGCGCGATCTCCACCACCCGCATCGGCATCATCCACCTCCATGGCGACGACGAGCAATTCCCGTCCGCGAACGATCGTCGCGGACGCCGAACTGCAGTTCGAACAAACGAAGTGATTCGGTGCGAGCGGCTTTCCGGTCCGTCCGCACGCGGGACATTCTAGCGCAACGTCGACCCGCTCGATCTCCAATCGCGCGCCCGAAGCGATCGTATCTGCAGCAGCGAGTTCCCACGCGAATTCGAGTGCTTCGTTTACCACGCACGACAGTTCGCCGATCTGTAAACGCACCGCATAAACGCGTGTATATCCGGACTCGACGGCTGCTTCCTCGAGCTCTTCGACGATGGCCATTGCGATCGAAATTTCGTGCACGTTGCGAGCGGGTAGATTCCGTTGTCGTGGGTAACATCCCGTTCAAGAGGTACGCGCATATGGCGACGACATACTCCCCTACCCCCAAATTCGACGAGATTCACATCCTGTGGACGTCCGAGGGGTTGAGCTGCGACGGAGACTCGGTGTCGATTACCAACTCGTCGCAACCGTCGATCGAGGACGTGCTACTGGGATTGATTCCCGGCCTCCCCAAAGTGCATTTGCACAACAAAGTATTATCGCCGACGTTCGGTGGCGATGAATTTCTCAAACCGTTTTTCCAAGCCGCCAACGACGAACTCGACGCGCCGTTTATTTTTGTCGTGGAAGGTTCGATACCGAACGAACATATCAGCGGTGACGGCTACTGGACGTCGATGGGAAACGACCCGGCAACCGGCGAGCCGCTCACGCTCAACTGGTGGATCAATCGGTTAGCGCCGAGGGCGTGGGCGGTCGTTGCGGCCGGTACGTGCGCGACGTACGGCGGCATCCATGCTATGGCTGGAAACCCGACCGGTTGCATGGGATTGGGCGACTATCTCGGCGCAGATTTTCGCTCGGCCGGCGGACTTCCGATCGTTAACGTGCCTGGATGTCCGGTGCAGCCCGAAAATTTCATGGAAACGCTGGCGTGGGTGTTGGCCCAGGCCGCCGGCAACGCGCCGATCATTCCGCTCGATAGCATGCAGCGTCCGCAATGGTTGTTCGGAAAGACGGTGCACGAAGGCTGTAGCCGCGCCGGATACTACGAGCAAGGCGATTTCGCGATGGACTACAACTCGCCCAAATGCCAAGTAAAAATTGGTTGCTGGGGGCCGGTGGTCAACTGTAACGTTACCAAGCGTGGCTGGCAGGTCGGGATTGGCGGCTGTCCCAACGTGGGCGGCATTTGCATCGGCTGCACGATGCCGGGATTCCCGGACAAGTTCATGCCGTTCATGGACGAACCGGCCGGCGCGACGATCTCGTCGACGCTGATCGCGCCGTACGGCAAGCTCATCCGGATGCTTCGTTCGATTACCAACCGCACCGCCAGCGAAGAACCGTCGTGGCGGCATAACGGACCGGTCTTAACCACGGGCAGCGATCCCCGATGGGGGAACGACAGAAAGGCAGCCAGCGAATGAGCATCGCCGAAGACGTCAGCACCGAGCCGCGCAAGCTCGTCGAGCGCTCGTGGGATCCGATCACCCGCATCGTCGGTAACTTAGGAATCTACACCAAGATCGATTTCGAAAATCGAGAAGTCGTCGAATGCAAGAGCACGTCGTCGATGTTCCGCGGCTACAGCGTGTTCATGAAGGGTAAAGATCCGCGCGATGCGGGGTTTATTACCAGCCGCATCTGCGGCATCTGCGGCGACAATCACACGACATGTTCGGTGTACGCACAAAACATGGCCTACGGCATTCGTATGACGCCGATGGCCGAATTAATTTTCAATTTGGGTGAGGCGGCCGAATACATCTTCGACCATACGATTTTCCAAGACAACCTGGTCTTCGTCGATTTCTGCGAGCAGATCGTGAAAGAGACGAATCCCAGCGTTCTGGCCAAAGCCGAAAAAACGAAGGCGCCGAACAGCCATATTCACGGCTACAAAACGATCGCCGATATCATGCGCGCCTTCAACCCGTTCACGGGCGAACTGTACCTAAAGGCGCTGGAAGTCAGCCGCACCACCCGCGAAATGTTCTGCCTTATGGAAGGGCGGCACGTTCATCCGTCGACGCTGTATCCGGGCGGTACCGGAACCGTCGCGACGCCGCAAATTTTCACCGATTACCTTTCGCGCTTGTTGAGCGTGTTGGACTTTATCAAAAAAGCCGTTCCGATGAACGACGACGTCTTCGATTTCTTCTACGATGCGTTACCGGGATACGAAAAAGTCGGGCAACGGCGCATCGCGATGGGCTGCTGGGGATCGTTCCAGGATCCGTTCGAATGCGACTACCGTTACGAGCACATGACCGACTGGGGCCGCAAGATGAAGGTCACCCCGGGCGTCGTGATCGACGGCAAACTCGTGACGACCGATCTCGTGCAGATCAACCTCGGCATTCGAATCATGCTGGGTAGTTCGTACTATCAAGATTGGACGAACGAGGAGATGTTCGTCGAGCGCGACCCGCTGGGAAATCCGGTCGACCGGCGGCATCCGTGGAACGTCACGACGCTTCCGAAACCGCAAAAGCGCGATTTGAACGGCGGAAAGTATAGTTGGGTGATGAGCCCCCGGTGGGTGAATCCTGACACCGCCGAAACCGTCGCGATCGACACCGGCGGCGGCGCGCTCGCGCGACTCTGGTCGACCGCGCTGGCCGGTATCGTCGACACCGGATATGTGAAATCGACCGGCCACAGCGTGCAGATCAACCTGCCGAAATCGCGCGCCTTTCCCGAGACGACGTTCGAGTGGAAGATTCCGAAGTGGTCGAACGCGCTCGAGCGCGACCGGGCGCGCGTGTACTTTGTCGCCTACGCGGCAGCGCAAGCGGTGCATTTCATCGAGCAGGCGCTGGATCTCGTTCGACGCGGCCAGACCAAGACGTTCAACGATTTCGAAGTTCCCGAGGAAGCCATCGGGTGCGGATTTCACGAAGCCGTGCGAGGCGTGCTGTCGCATCATTTGGTGATTCGCGAGGGAAAGATCGCGAACTATCAACCGTGGCCGCCGACCTGTTGGAACGGCAATCCGCGCGATTCGGACGGACGGTTGGGACCCTACGAAGATGCGGTGCAAGGCACGCCGCTGTTCGAAGAGAACGGCCCGGACGATTTTCGCGGCGTCGACATCATGCGAGCGGTGCGTAGCTTCGATCCGTGTTTACCGTGCGGCGTGCATATGTACGTGGGCAACGGCAAGACGGTCGAACGGGTGCATTCGCCGATCTTCGGACCGCAAGGCTAAGCGAGGCTCCGTACGTGCCGGCGCACGATGTCGACGAACTCGAAGCGCTGCTGGCGGGCGTCGAGGACGAGCGCGCGCTGGCGGCGATTTCCGGACTACTTCAGCTCTACGGGGGTGCACTCCGGAGGGTGATAGCGACGGTGCGATCGTCGCCGCAACTCGTCCGCCAGTTGGCCGACGACCAAGCCGTCGGACCGCTGTTAGTATTGCACGATCTCCATCCGGACACGCTGACGGACCGCGTCGGCGCGGCACTTGACGGCGTACGCCCGTACATCGCCTCCCACGGCGGCAACGTCGAGTTAGCCGCGATCGACGGCGACGTAGTGCGCGTCCGTATGTCGGGCACGTGCAACGGCTGTGCTGCATCCTCGGTCACGCTCAAGTCGGCGATCGAAGAGGCCATATGCGCGGCAGCACCCGAGATCGCACGTGTCGAGGCCGAAGAGCAACCGGCGCATTCCCTGGTCGTACTGTGACCGCTCCGTCGCGGTTGCGCGCGCTGATCGATGGCTCTGGCGTGCGTCGTCAGGCGACGGACGCGCCGGAGCGGTGCGAATTATGCGGCGCCAACGTGCCGGAACAGCATCGTCACGTGCTCGAGCTGTCGGCCGGCGAGATACTGTGCGCGTGCCGCCCGTGTGCGCTGCTGTTCGATCATGACGCAGCAGGAGGCGACAAGTACCGGCTCGTGCCGGAGCGCCGGCGTCCTGTAGCGATCGACATCGACGAATCTGCCTGGCGTTCGTTGCGCATACCGGTCGAGCTCGCGTTCTTCGTGCGCGGCGGCGACGGCACGATTCGGGCATATTATCCGAGTCCGGCGGGTCGCATCGAGTCGACGCTGCCGCTCGACTCGTGGACGGAAATCGAAGACGCCAACCCGGCACTGCACTCCTTGCAACCGCAAGTAGAAGCCGTATTGGTCGATCGGCTCGCGAAGCCGCCTCGCTACTGGTTGACGGGCATCGACGTTTGTTTCCGATTGGTCGCGCTATTTCGTAAGCACTGGCATGGTATCGGGGGCGGCGATACGGTACGGCGCGAGGTCGCGCGTTTTTTCGACGAGCTTTCACCGCGCGCCGACGCGCGCACGAGGAGTTGACGATGGATTTGAAATCGCTGTTGCGAGCCTTTATACACGTAAGCCCCGATATGACGTCACACGTCGAGGGCATCAAGCAAGGGAACAGCGTCGGAAACTACGAGAAGCAGCCCGGCCATCTTCCCAATGGAACGTCGACGGCGGAGCGCTCGACCGGTATCAACGCCGAAGCGCGAGATCCGATTCTTCCGCAGATGCCGAACCTCTCTCCGCCGTGATCGACGCCGCGCTCGGCGCGATGCCGCGTCTGCAGTTCGGCGTGCGCAGCGTCCAGGCAGCCACCGATGCTGCAACGCCGTCGCTGCGCGCAACGCTGTCGATCGCGGCCGAGGCGGGCGTTTCGGTGTTGGGATTGGCGTTGAACGTCGACGTTCGAATCGCCGCCGAACGCCGCCGTTACAGCGACGCAGAGCGAGGCCGTTTGCGCGAGCTATTCGGCTCGGACGGCGATTGGGATCGCTCGATCGGACCGATCGTCTGGACTCGCGGAACGATCAACGTACCGGCATTCGAAGACAGCGTAGATACGACCGTGATTTTGCCGTGCGGTTACGAATTCGACATGGTCGCCGTCAAATACGCAACCGCGCTCGAGGGCGGCTTCATTCCGGTCGAAATTCTGCCGACTGGAACCGTGTTCTATCGGGGCGGCGAACGCATGCTGGCCGGCAAGCTGCCGTGGGATACGGAAATCGCTTTCCGCATCGACGTGTCGACCTGGCGCGCGGCCGTCGACGCCGTGTTCAACGGTACCGCCTGGCTGCGAATCGACGACCGCCTGTTGCGGCGTTTACAGACGTATCGTGCTCAGCACGGGCTGACGACGTGGGACTCGACGATCGAGGCGTTGCTATCGGGACGCGAGCCGTAACGTGAACGACACGCTGCGAACGTTGGCACGCACGGTGCTATACGAAGGCTATCTGCTGTGGCCGTACCGGCGAAGCGCGCAAAAAAACCGGCATCGCTTCACGCTCGGTGGAATTTATCCGGAAGCGTACGCTGGCGTCGCCGCCGATCGCAGTCGAGCTGCGTTCGATGCCCTGCTCGTCGATGGGCCAATGGCCGTTTGCATTACGGTGCGTTTCTTGCGGCTGGTCCATCGGCAAGTGCTGGTCGACGGCGCGTCCGTCGATGAAGCAGTAATCGACGATCGCCGGTACGTCACGTGGGACGAGGCCATCGAAGAAGAAGCGACGGCGGATATCGAGCCTGGAGCGAATGTCGAGCGCCCGATCGTCTGCGAGTCGTTCGTTCGCGATGAGGACGCCGGCAGCGGCGTCGTGTTGCACCGATCTGCCCGCCAGCTGCGCGCACGCCTGACGTGTGTCCTCGAACCGGTCCAGAACGGCTACCGTTTGCGCGTCGACATCGCCAACGAGACGGAATGGAACGGTGCCGGACGAGAAGATGCCTTAGGCTCGACGTTGCTCGCGTGTCACGTCGTGGCGCATGCGACCCCGGGTGGGTTCGTTTCGACCGTCGACCCGCCGGAGGCGTTGCGCGTCGCGGCCGAAGCGTGCCGCACCGAGGGACTGTGGCCGGTGTTGGCGCTTCCGGAGCCCGACACGACGACCGTTTTCGCGGCACCGATCATCCTCGAAGACCGGCCGCGAATCGCTCCGGAGAGTCCGGGTGATTGGTTCGACGCGGGAGAAATCGACGAACTACTCGTGCACAACATCCGCGCGCTCACCGAGGCAGAGCGCGACGAAATTCGTGCGACCGATCCGCGCGCCGGCGAACTGCTCGATCGTTCGTTGCAACTCGACCCACACGAGCTGGCGCGTTTGCACGGCGCCGTGCGCTCGAATGGACCGGCGGCACCGTGAACCTCGAAGCATGGGACGAGCTGTCGCGCCCGGGCGTGCAAAGCGTCACCGTCGGCGATACGATCGTGCGCGCCGGGACCGTCGTGCGGCTGCGGCCAGAGGCTGCGCAGGATCCGATCTCGCGCGGGTTAGACGGCCGGTTAGCGAGCGTCGACGCCGTCATCGAGGATCTCGAGGGAAACGTCTCGCTGGCGGTCATCCTCGACGCCGATCCGGCGCGAACGCTCGGCAAAGGCCGGAGCCTTGCGCATCGTTTTTTCTTTCGTCCCAACGAAGTCGAAGCGGTCGCCGGTGCGGCGCTACCTGCCCGAGTGTTGATCGCCGGTATCGGCAACGTTTTTTTGGGCGACGATGCGTTCGGACTGCATGTCGTTCGAAATCTGCAGAAATCTGCGCTTCCCGCCGGCGTCGATGCGATCGAGTTTGGCATCCGTGGATTCGATCTAGCGTATGCGCTGGTCGACGGGTACGACGCCGCGATCCTCATAGATCTTGCCGCTCGCGGCGAATCACCGGGAACGGTCAGCGTGATCGATCCCGAGATTGACGACCTTCCGGCACGCGCTATCGAAGGGCACGGCATGGATCCGGTGAGCGTGCTGGCGCTGGCTCGCCGGTTGGGAACGTTGCCGCGCAAGACGCTGGTCGTAACCTGCGAGCCCGAAACGGTGCCCGACCCGGATTCGGGGGAAATAACCGAAGAACTCAGCGAACCGGTCCGATTCGCAATCGTGCCGGCCGCAGATGCCGTGCGACGGCTCATCGACGAACTCACTACCGAATCGAAGGAGCGCGAACGTGAAAATTAATTGGACGGGCGGATTGGCGACGCTGATCGTCCTGGGCGCATTGGTCGTGTTGGCGCAGCAAGGCCCCGAACTTGTGCGTTACCTCAAATCCGAGGCGATGTAGCGGGTTCGACGTCACGTGTGCTTGGCAATACCCGGTCAAATCGTCGAGTGTAACGCGGACGATCCGCTGTTCGCGAAGGTCGACGTCGCCGGTGTTCGGCGGACGATTAACGTCGGCTTGATCGCCGATCCCGGGATACGCCCCGGCGATTGGGTGCTCATTCACGTCGGCTTCGCGATGAGCCGAATTGAAGAGGATCAAGCGCGCGAACAACTCGAGCTGCTGCGGATGCTCGGCGAGGAAATGCCGGCGATGGAAGAAGTGCGCGGCTACGCGTTTTCCGATTCGCCCGAGGCGCCTACGTGAAGTACGTCGACGAGTATCGCGATCCGCAGTTAATTCGAAACGTCGTTCGCGAGATCGAGCGACAGATCGATCCGGATCGCCATTACCGCATTATGGAGGTGTGCGGCGGCCACACCCACGCGATCTATCGTCACGGCCTCAAAGATTTGTTGCCCGACAACATCGAGCTCATCCACGGTCCCGGCTGTCCGGTGTGCGTGCTACCCATGGGGCGCGTCGACGACGGTCTTTCGATCGTCGAACATCCCGGTACCATCTTGACCGCGTTCGGCGATATGATGCGCGTTCCGGGAACGAGGGGCACGCCGCTCGAGTTCAAGGCCCGGGGATCCGACGTTCGCATGGTCTACTCGCCGCTCGACGCCTTGCGCATCGCACAGAACGAACCCGATCGTCACGTTTGCTTTTTTGCCATCGGTTTCGAAACGACGGCGCCGTCGACCGCGCTGACGCTGCTGCGCGCCAAAGAACTTGGTATTACGAATTTCTCGGTCTTTTGCAACCACGTCACGATCGTGCCGGCGATGCGCGCAATTTTGGATTCGCCCGACATGCGGTTAGACGCATTCATCGGGCCGGGACACGTCTCGACCGTCACCGGCTGCCGGCCGTACGAATTCGTTTCGCGCGACTACGGGAAGCCGATCGTGATCTCGGGTTTCGAACCGCTGGATATGCTCGAGTCGATCGCGCGGATTCTCGTGCAGTTGCGCGAGGGACGCGCCGAGGTCGAAAACCAATACCGGCGCATCGTACCGTGGGACGGAAACATTCCGGCCTTGCGCGCCATGGCGCAAACGTTCGAGTTGCGACCGTACTTCGAGTGGCGCGGTTTGGGATTCATCTCCCAGTCAGCGCTCAAACTCTCCGACGCGTTCGCCGCATGGGACGCGGAGCGCATCTTCGACGTTCCGGGCGTGCGCGTTACCGATCCCAAGGCCGCGCAATGCGGCGAGATCCTCAAGGGTGTGTTGAAGCCGCCGCAGTGCAAGTTGTTCGGTAAAGAATGTAATCCCGAGCACCCTATTGGCGCGTTGATGGTGTCGAGCGAAGGTGCGTGCGCTGCGTATTACCGCTATGCACGCATCGACGAGCCAGCCGCCGCAACCGCGTAACGTGGATACGTTGGATCGAGCTGCCGCGCCGGCGTCGCGCCTGCGCTTCACCGATGCGCAGATCGAAATGGCGCACGGGGCCGGCGGGAAAGCCTCGCGCCGTTTAGTCGAAAGTTTGATCGCGCCGGCGTTCGCCAACCCGGTGTTAGCGCAGCTTTCGGACGCGGCCGTGTTTTCGCTGGGCGGAACGCGCGTCGCGACGACGGCCGACGGCTATGTCGTCAAGCCGCTGCGCTTTCCGGGCGGTTCGATCGGCGAACTGGCGGTGAACGGGACGGTCAACGATCTTGCCGTGTCGGGTGCGCGCGCCCACGCGTTGATGGCCACGCTGATCGTCGAGGCCGGTCTCCCGAGCGACGTGTTGCGCGCCGAAATCGAAACCATGGCGAATGCCGCCGCACGTGCCGGCGTTCCGATCGTCGGCGGCGATACCAAAGTCGTCGAGCACGGCATGGCCGACGGGCTGTACGTCACCACCTTCGGCATCGGGATCGTCGACCAGCGAGCGTCGCTCGGACCGGATCGAATCGTGAGCGGCGACCGCGTGCTGCTCACCGGACCGATCGGCGATCATGGCATCACGATCTTGCTGGCGCGCGGAGATTTAGATTTCGAAACGGATCTGCATTCCGATACGCGGCCGCTCTGGCCGTTCGTGGACGCGTTATTAGAAGCGTGCGGCAGCGGACTGCGCTGGATGCGCGATCCGACGCGCGGCGGCGTCGCGACCGCGCTCAACGAGTTGGTTCGCGGCTCGCACCATGCGATCGCAATTTCCGAAGAACGCGTTCCGTTGCGAGACGAGGTGCGTGGCGCGTGCGAACTGCTCGGCCTCGATCCGTTGCACATCGCGAACGAAGGGCAGATGCTCGCTCTCGTCGCCGACAACGTTGCCGACGCCGCACTGGCGGCCTTGCGCGCGCTTCCGGGCGGAGAGCAGGCTGCGTGCATCGGCGAGGTTCGCGACGCCCCGGCCGGCATGGTGATCGCGACCACAGCCTACGGCGGAACGCGCGTTGTCGACATGCTCGTTGGAGATCCGCTGCCGCGAATATGTTGACCGGTCTCGATCGCCGCGCGCGCCTCACGACGTGGGTTGCCGACCGGTTTGCCGCACGCGATGCGATTGCCGACGCATTTTTCGCGCGCGAGGCGCTGCCGTTGGCGCGCGCCGCTCGCCGAGTGTTCGAGCGTTTCGACCGCGGTGGACGATTGCTGGCCGTGGGACGAGGCCCATACGCGACCGACGCGCAGCATCTTTCGGTCGAATTCGTGCATCCGGTGATCGTCGGTAAGCGCGCGCTTCCGGCCATGGATTTAAGCGTCGCGCCGGAGCGTTGGGTCGATGCGGTCGTCCGTCCGGACGATATCGTGGTCGGTCTAGGGCCGCCGCAGGGTGACGACCTAGTGCAGGCCGTGCTCGATCGCGCGCGCGAACGAGGCGCGCTGACCGTGGCGTTTCCGGGCGATCGCGCCGATTATGCGGTCGCCGCGCCCAGCGACGACGCGCATCTGCATCAGGAATTGTTCGAGATTCTCGGCCACACGCTATACGAAAGCGTCCACGTGTATTTCGAGCATCGTGAAATCGGTGGCACCGATGTCGGCGCCGCTTCGTTTCTGTATCCGTTTCTCGGCGAGGCGCGCGAGCGCCCCGACGAGTCGCTCGACCGCAGCGTAGCGGAATCGATCGAGGCCAAAGCGCGGGACGCGCGTGCCCTGCGCCAGGCCACGGCGCGCGAGATGAGCGCGACGATCGCCGATACGATCGTTGCCGTGGCCGAGCGCGTGGCCCGCGGGGCGCAAGTTCTCGCCTTCGGCAACGGCGGTTCGGCGACCGATGCGACCGACTTCGCGCTGGATTGCGTGATGCCCGAAGACGGCGCGGCTTCGATACCGGCACTGTCGCTCTCGCTCGAACCCGCGATTTTATCCGCAGTTTCGAACGACGTTGGCGTCGATGTTGTGTTCGTGCGACAAATTATTGCGCACGGACGGCGCGGCGACGTCGCGTTCGCCTTCTCGACGAGCGGTGGATCGCGCAACGTGATCGCCGGGCTCGAAGAGGCGCGGAAGCGCGGCATGCTCACCGTCGCATTGCTCGGATATGATGGCGGCGAAATCGTGCGGCGCGAGTTGGCCGATCGCGCCATCGTGGTGCATTCGGACTACATCCCGCGCATTCAAGAAGTCCAAGGCACGATCTATCACATCGTGCGTGAGGGGCTGGCCCTCGGCGAGGAATTCCTCTGACGTGCTCGAGTTATTCGGAAGCGCGAGCTGCCCGTACACCCCGGATTTGCGCGAGCAGCTCGAGTGGAGTGGCCGTGTTTTTGTGGAGTACGACGTCGACGCGGACGCAGACGCCCGAACCCGGCTATTAGCCATGACGCCGTCGGCCGCCGTTCCGACGCTGGTCGAAGACGGAACGGTGCTGGAAGTCGGCTGGCATGGACGCTCGTGTTACGTCGGGAGCGCGCCTCCGCCGGCGTGACCAGCGTTCCGGTGAAGCAACGCACGCTGCGCATCCACATCTCGGGAGTCGTCCAAGGCGTCGGCTTCAGGCCGTTCGTCTACCGTTTGGCGGCGCGACATTCGATCGTGGGATGGGTGCGCAATGGCGAGCGCGGGGTCGAGATTCGGGCGCAAGGCAGCGATCTCGACATCGACGCGTTCGTCGCGGCGCTGGTCGACGAGGCGCCCGCTGCCTCTGCACTCGCCGAGATCGACATCGGCCAAGCGCCGGCCGGCACCTTTACCGAGTTTACCATCGAGGCGACGCAGCGCACCGGCGACGTCAGCGTGCGGGTTTCGCCCGACCTCGCAGTCTGCACCGATTGTTTGGCGGAGTTGCGCGACCCGGCCGATCGGCGTTTCGGATACGCGTATGTCAATTGCACGAATTGTGGACCGCGCTACACGATCGTCACGCAACTGCCCTACGACCGGCCAAACACGACGATGCGCGATTGGCCGATGTGCGAGCCCTGCGCGCGCGAATATCGCGATCCGCTCGAACGGCGATTCCACGCCCAGCCGGTTGCGTGTCCGCGGTGCGGTCCGGAGTTCGTTCTGGAGTATGGGACTGAAACGGCGCGCGGCCCGGATGCCGTGCGGCGCGGGTCCGAACTGTTACGCGAAGGCAAGGTGCTGGCAATAAAGGGTCTCGGCGGTTATCACGTGGCGTGCGACGCCGCAAACCCGGATGCGGTGCGCGCGGTTCGCGAACGCAAGTTTCGTAAGGAACGGCCGTTCGCGGTGATGGTGCGCGACCTCGACGGCGCGCGCGCCTTGATTCATACGACGCCCGAGATCGATACGTTGTTAACGTCGATCGCGCGGCCGATCGTCCTCGCGCCGGCCAAACGCGCATTGCTGGACGTCGCCCCCGACAACCGCGATCTCGGCGTGATGCTCGCACACACGCCGCTGCATCACGCGCTGTTCGACGCGGGCGCGCCGCCGTGGCTGGTGATGACCAGCGGAAATCGCTCGAGCGAGCCAATCGCCTACGACGACGAGGATGCGCGACAACGGCTCGACGGGATCGTCGACGCGTTTTTGATCGGTGAACGGCCGATCGCGCGGCGTCTGGACGATTCGGTCGTTCGCGTCGGGCCAAACGGTCCGAGCGTCTTGCGGCATGGTCGCGGCTACGCACCGCGCGCCGTGGCATCGCTCCCATCACGCGCGCCGATTCTTGCCGTTGGCGGCGATCTCAAGAATGCGTTGGTACTGGTCGTCGAGGGACAAGCATTTGCCGGCCAACATCTCGGCGACTTGGATCACTACGACGTCGCGCGTTCGTTTCGAACGGCGATCGACGATCTGTGCGCGATGTACGAAGTCGATCGGCGGCAACTCGTCGTGGCACACGACCTACACCCGCAGTACGTATCCACGCAATATGCGCTGGGACTCGAGGCCGCTCGACATATCGCCGTGCAGCACCATCGCGCGCACGTCGCCAGCGTGCTGGCCGAGCGCGGCGAGCTGGACCGGTCCGTCGTCGGATTGGGGTTCGACGGTACGGGATATGGCGACGACGGCACGATTTGGGGCGGCGAAGTTTTTACGGGCAGCGTCTGCGACGGATTCGTGCGGGCGCTTTCGCTACGGCCGGCGCTGTTGCCGGGTGGCGACGCCGCCGCACGGCATCCGGTCGCCGCGGCCGCCGGATTTTTGCTCGAGGTCGAGGACCTTCCAGATCTGATCGCGCCGCCGTTTTCGTTTCCACCCCGCTACGGTGCCGCGGTCGCGCTGGCGCGCAGCGGCGTACGAACGTTTGCGACCACGTCGATGGGCCGACTCTTCGACGCGGTGGCGGCCTTGCTCGGATTCACGCGCGAGATGACGTTCGAGGGTCAGGCGGCCATGTGGGTGGAGCAGTTAGCGCGCGACGGAAATGCCGATGCGTATCCGTTTCCGTTGCGCGATGGCACCCTCGACTATCGCCCGTTGCTCGGGAGCATCGTTCGGGATCGCCGCAACGGTCGCGAGCCGTGCGACATCGCGCGCGCGTTCCATAGCGCGGTCGCGCAGGCGTGCGTCGAAGCTGCGGCTGCCATCGATACGAAGCGTCCGGTCGTTGCGTCGGGTGGGGTATTTCAAAACGGGCTGCTGATCGAACAGTTGTCCGAAGCCTTCGGCGAGCGTTTATGGCTCAATACGATGGTGCCGCCCAACGACGGGGGCATCGCGCTCGGACAAGCGGCAATCGCCGCGGTTAGGCTGCCGGACCGCCGATAAGCGCGCGAATGCGCTCGGCCGCACCGTTCTTCACGATCACGATCATCGAGTCGCCGGCATGAAGCACCGTATCGCCGGTTGGAATTTGCAAGTCCATGTCGGGACGGTCGATCGCGACCACCACCGAGTTGCGCGGCAGGTTCAAATCGCCCAACGGCTTGCCTTGTACCGGGGACGTGTCGCGTACCGCGACGCGTAACAACTGCATCTCGCCTTTGCCGAACAGGTGCATCGTTTCCATAAACGAGCGGCAGTTGGAGGCATTGACGTGCTGGTTCAGCACGTCGAGAATCAGCTCGGTCGAAGAGATCACGATCACCGGGTCTTCAGCGTCGATCGAATCGAAGATCAGTTTGTTGGCGGGGTTGTTGACCCGAGCGATACACTGCGCTTTCGATTTGCGCTTCGACAGCAACACGACGACCAAGTTGTCTTCGTCGTCGCCGGTATCGGCTACCACGACGTCGGCTCGAGCGACGCCGGCCGTTTCGAGCACCGCGGGATCGCAGCCGTCGCCGACGACGGTCACCTGACGATCGACGAGGCGCTCCAGCGACTTTGCCTTGCGGGCATCTTTCTCGATCACGACGACTTCGTGGCCTTGATTGAGTAACGCGCGGGTGAGATTCGAGCCCACTTTTCCGCCGCCGACGATCAGGACGAACATTATGCGGACATCCTCATGCGGACATCCTCGCGCCGGGCGCGGCGCTCGAGAAACGCTGTGCGAAGGCGCTGATGGCTTCGGGTGCGATGACCGCGTTGATCTCGTCGCCCTCCTCGAGCACCATGTCGCCGGTTGCGATATAGACGCCCCCGCCTTCACGACGAACGGCTGCGATGCGCACCCGACCGCGGTCCTCGATATCGCGAACGATCTTGCCTGCGTCGGCGTGCGTAATGACCGCCGAAATCGACGTCAACTTTCCGAAGTCGAAGGATTGCAACGTATTCCAGGGCGCTTCCATCAGCACGTCGCGGATCAGTTTGGCGCCGACGGTCGTCGGGCAGACCGTCTGCACGCCGAGTTCGCGATACATTTGGCCGCGAGCCGGATCGTAGATGCGCGCGACGATACGCTTGATCTTGAACATGCGTTGGGCGATGAGCGCCGCCATGATGTTGCGGTTGTCGCCGTTGGTGACGGCCACGAACCCATCGGCGGTGGTCGCGCCGGCACGTTTGAGCACGTCGTAGTCGATACCGGTACCGACCATCACGTGGCCCTTAAACTTGGGGCCAAGGCGTTTGAAAGCGGATGGGTCTTCGTCGACGACGTTGACCTCGTGGCCATCGAGGTCGAGGTATTTCGCGAGTGCCGACCCGACGCGGCCGCACCCGACGATTAGGTATTGCATGGGCGGCTCAGGCCTTTCCCAGCCTCGGCGCCATTCCCTGGCGGCAGGACACGGCGCGTATGGTCTAATAAAACGAGAAGCTTCATCGGGGCGTGGCTCAGCTTGGTAGAGCGCTACGTTCGGGACGTAGAGGTCGCTGGTTCGAATCCAGTCGCCCCGATAGTTCCCCGACTTTTTCAACTATGAAGCCGGGAGAGGCGTGTTTTCGAATTTCGACTCGGCGTCGCGACGGGTTCTCCGTGCGGCTGAGCAAGAGTGCCGCAACCACAGCCACTATTACGTTGGCGTCGAGCATTTGTTGCTCGCGTTGCTGGACGAGCGAGACGACGCGATCGCGGCGGAACTCGCGGCCGGCGGCATCGACGCTGGAGCAGTACATGCAGAAATTCGCCGCAGCTTTGTGACCGGAGAAGAGCGCGCCTGGGAAGGCATTCTGCTTACGCCACGGTTGCGCAAGATCGTCGCATTGGCCGAAACGCGGGCCCCCGACCGTGAGATCGCGCCGTTCGATTTGTTCGAAGCGCTTCGCGAAGAAGGCGGGAGCTTGGCCGCCGAGGTGTTGCGGCAAGCCGCCGCCCACAACGCTCCGACGCGGGCCGACTAGTCCATGGAACATCTGCAGCACTTCGTCATCGACCTGATCGACAAGTATGGGTATGGCGGCCTGTTCCTAACGATGGTGATGGGTAATATTGGATTACCGGTCGGTGCCGAACTGGTGCTTCCGATATCCGGTGCCTTGACGGCGACGAAACATTTGGCAAGTATCTGGCTGACGATCGCCGTCGTGGTCTCGGGCGAATGCGCAGGGCAGACTCTCGCGTATGCGATCGGTCGTTACGGCGGGGTGCCGGTCTTGGAACGGTATGGAAAGTACGTCGGTTTCCATCACCGTCAGCTCGAAGTGGTGCACGGGTTTTTCGCCCGCTACGGCACGTTTTCGATTTTCATCTGCCGCTTTCTACCCGTGGTCCGCGGCGTGGCCGGTTTTCCGGCCGGCATTGCCGAGATGCATTACGGCGCGTTCATATTATGGACGCTGCTGAGTTCGCTCGTGCTGTGCAGCCTGCTCGTCGGCCTGGGCTACCAGCTGGGCGATCACTTGGATCGAATTTTACCGCTCCTGCATCGCTGGGGTACGCTTGGCGGAATTATCGCCGTGATTGTCGTCGTGGCCGGAATAATCGTTTGGTCGCTCATGCGGAAACGCAACCCTTCGACCCGGGAGGGCGATTCGAACTCGCGGTGACGCGCGAAGAAACGCTGACGCAAATACCCGACGCACCCGGAGTCTACCTGATGGTTGGCTCCGGCGGCGAGATTCTGTACATCGGTAAAGCCGTGTCGTTGCGCAGCCGCGTTCGTTCGTATTTTCAAGCCGGCTCGGTCCATCATATACGCACGGCGGCCATGGTGGAACGCGTGGTCGATGTGCGGACGATCGTCGTCACCAACGAAATCGAAGCGCTGATCCTCGAAGCCAATCTGATCAAGCGGCACCAGCCGCCGTTCAACGTCCGGTTGCGCGACGACAAGCGTTATCCGTATCTCAAGGTGACCAACGAGGCGTACCCGCGGATCGTGTTCACGCGGATGGTCAAGGACGACGGCGCCCGCTATTTCGGCCCGTATACCAACGCTCATGGCTTGCGCGAACTGATCGACGTCGTGCGGTTGGTATTTCCGCTGCGCACCTGTCGCGAGCCGATCGACGGCAAGCGTAAACGTCCGTGCCTGCAATATCACATCAAACGGTGTCTGGCGCCATGCGTTGGCTTGCAATCCGAGCCGGAGTACGATGCGATGATCGACGAAGCAGTGCTGTTTCTCGAAGGCAAACAAGACACGTTGTTTTCGCGGCTCAACACCGAGATGAGCCACGCTGCCGAACAATATAGTTACGAATCGGCGGCACGCATTCGCGATCGTATCGTACAACTGCGGCGGGTCACCGAAAACCAGAAGGTCGTTTGGAAGTCGCGGCTCGACATGGATCTGATCGCGATCGCTCGTTCCCGCGACCAAGCCTGCATGCAAGTCTTCTTCGTTCGCGGCGGCAAGTTGATCGGCCAAGAGCACTTCATTCTCGACGGCGTGCACGACCAGTCCGACGCGACGCTGATGGATGGGTTTCTCGCGCAATTTTATACGGCGCGGACCGCCGGAGCGCCCGAAGGGGCGACGTTTTCGACCGGACGCGTCGCGCGCGAAAACGAGGTGCCGGTTGCGCTGAAACGGCGCGCTCGTCCGGGCAACTCGAATGCGGTTCCAAAGGAAGTGCTGGTCGAGCAGCTACCCGAGGAGCGCCCGACGATCGAAGGCTGGCTTTCGTCGATTAAGGGCCAACGCGTTCGAATTCTCGTGCCGCAACGCGGCGTTCGAGCCGAATACATGCGGCTTGTGCATGAAAACGCCGAGCAGAACCTCAAGGCGTTCCTCGCCCACCAAGAAGTGCAAGAGACGGCGCAAGCGCGTTCGCTCACCGATTTGGCAGATGCGCTGGAGCTGCCGGAAATGCCGCACCGCATCGAGTGTTACGACATCTCGAATATTGCGGGGACCAATCCGGTCGCTTCGATGGTTGTGTTCGTCGAGGGCCGAGCGAAGAAGAGCGAATATCGCAAGTTCAAGATTCAGTACGATCGTGGCCCCAACGACTTTGCGATGATGCAAGAGACGCTACGGCGTCGCTTACGCTATTTGCGCCGGGTGACGGATAAAGAAGAGCAGCCGATGGAGCGCGAGCTGGCGCGTAAAGAGAAGTTCAACAAGAAACCCGATCTGCTGCTGATCGACGGCGGCAAAGGGCAGCTCAGCGCGGTGGTAGAGGTGCTCGAAGAACTCGATATGACCGGACTTTCCGTCGCGGGATTGGCCAAAGAGCACGAGTGGCTGTACTTGCCCGGGAGCTCGGACCCGATCGTGCTGCCGCCCAACTCGGCCGCGCTGCATTTGGTCCAACGGATCCGCGACGAAGCGCACCGCTTCGCCGTAACGTATCATCGCCAACGGCGTGCCAAGTCGATGATGCAGTCAGCGCTCGATGGGCTCGACGGTGTCGGCCCCACGCGCAAAAAGCGCTTGCTGACGGCGTTCGGCTCGGCTGCCGGCATCCGGCGCGCCAGCATCGACGAAATCGCCGCGGTCAAAGGCATGACGCCGGCGCTGGCGGCCAAGGTAAAACAGGGACTGCAGTCTCCCGCGTAGGAAGCCAAGCAAGGCTGCGCCCGTTCGCAACCGTCAAAAGGAGAGCCGGATGGAATTGCTTCTTCGCTTTATCGTCAACGCGATCGCGTTGTATCTGATCGCCAAGTACGTCCCGGGTTTTAATCACGGCGTGACCGTCGGAACCGCGCTGATCGCGGCATTGATCTTCGGCATCGTTAACGCGGTCCTCGGACCGATTCTGCGGCTTCTCTCGCTGCCGCTGACCATCGTGACGCTGGGCCTGTTCTCGATCGTGGTCAACTATATTTTGTTCGCGATTACGGTTTGGGTGACGCCCAACTTCCACACGACCGGCGAGATCAGCCCGTGGCTGGCCAATCTGTACGGAGCGATCCTCATGATGATCGTTTCGACCCTGATGCATCAAGGCTCCAAGCGCGAAGAAGCGCGCTAGCCAAGACCGAAACCGGCGCATTGACGCGCGTGTTATAGTGATTGCTCCGGGTTTCGGCCCGGAGCACGATCATGGGGCTGAAATAGGTTCGACAGGAAGATCCGTGATCGGCGTTAGCAGGCGGAGTTGCGAGCCCTCCTAAAACGATCGCAACGGCAATATCTGCCGATAATCAATACGCACTGGCTGCCTAACTTAGGTTAGCCACCGGACGCAGAGGGTCGGCCCGAGCCGCTCTGCTCTCCGGCCATAAACTCGGGCTGGTTCGCGCGAATGATCGGACGCGCGGGCGAGACAAACGATCTGCTGCGAACGGTACACCGCGCTTTGAGGCGGCCGCTCGAGTAAGCTAAAATCAAAGCTGAGCCTGGAGAATGCGCCGTTTAGGCTTCTTGGACTCGGGGGGCAGTACCCCGACAGCTCCACCAAGTTTCCGAAAATCCACCCTAACAGGTGGATTTTTGATAGTTATTTGTCGATGCGCGCGTAGTCGATATTCACGTAACCATTTCGCGCCGACCCCTTCGTCTGCACGCCAACCGTAACGACCATCGTGTGCGGACCGTCGGGCAGCCACGGACTGAGATACACCGATTTCATTTGTACCGAACGAGCGTGGAAGTTGATGGTGTGATGCGTTTCGTCGACCAGGGTGGCGGGGCCACCCTGAGGCCCCGCCACGCCGAAGAGCTCGCAACGGCGACCGAAATAGAATAGCGATACCGTGTCGCCCGGGGTAAAGCTGCGCGTGCTGGTACCGGCATGCCGGCCATCGTGGCGGCCCCGAACGCGTTCCCAACGGCCCGAATACAAGAATTGGTCCGCTCTACTGCCGACAATGCGATCGTCGACGACGACGAACTGAGGTGCCTGAGTACGATGTTCACCCGCATCCTGCTTGGAGCACGCCGAGAGCAAGGTTGCGACGGCGAAAAGGACCGCGTACGGGGAGCGCAGGCGAATCACGTGCATTACAGACCGTATTGCGATTTGAGATCCATCATCAGCGCGGTAAGCATAATGTGAAAATCCGCATTGCTCTGATGGCCGACGTTAGGATCGCCATTGAGCTGGTGCATGATCGCAACGTGAATTTTGCGCGAGACGAGGTGCTCCAGCATATAACCGACGTCGAAACGCCCATTGCCCATCGTGCCGGCAACGAGCAACGCCGCCGACAAATGTCCGCCATCTGCCAGGTATGCCGACGGCTTAGGCAACGAGACGCCGGCCTTCCTGGCGGTTGCCAGCGCATCGTCGACCGCGCGGTCGAACGTCGCCGCGAACGCTGCGACGCGCACCTTGCCAAAGCGTCGCGTCAGACGACCGACTTCGACGGCATCTTTTGGACCGGTCAATACCGATAGCAACGCAAGCGCGCTGAAGTGTTTCGCTCCTCCTCCGGCCGCAACGACGGCCGCTGTCAGCGGCAGGTCCGGCTGGCCGAGGTATTGTGTCGTTTGCGTGCGATTTGGCGCAAGACTCGCGAGCGCCGTCCCTGCCACGTTTGCCGAAAGAGCGACCGCAAGAACGATTCCGGCAAAGCGACCGATCGAAAGGCAGTGGCTACGAAGCATCGCGTTGCGCTCGCTCTGGATTTTCGGCGCCAGGCAGCGTGTTGGATTTCATGATGTCACTCCTCGAGGGATCTTGCTTGTTGCGCGTTTCGCCGTTTGAGACTGAGACGCGAACCTCAGCCAGGTAACGAGCTGAGATGGCTCTTGGATGTAAGGCAAAGACTTGAACGTTCGTTGAGCACGATGCGGCGCTTGCAAAGAGCCCGCAAATCGTTCGTCGCGGGCAGACCTGTTGTGCGAATGACTCGAGGCACCACGCAGCAAATAGAGGCAGATGAAGACTGTACTTTTAGCCGCTCTCGGCGCCGCAGCGCTCGCGCTGGCTGGTTGCTCGAGCGTAACGTCGGCGCAGCATACGCTTCCATTTACCGGCTCGACGGCGCCCGGCAGCGACGTACGGCGTGCAGCATCGGGCGGCCTCACCGAACTTTTCAATCTCGATTACTCGAACGGAACGATTACGGTCTTTTCGATTGCGAACGGAAAAGCGCAAGTAACAAAGCAGTTCTCTCCGGGCAATGGAGTGGCGCAAGGTCTTGCCGCCGATGCGCACGGTAGCATCTATACGACGGTAACTGGATCGAGCTCGAATCCGTGCGCCGCGTGCGTGCAGATCTTTACCGATACCGGCACGCTCGTGCGCCAACTCGACGCACCGAGCTTGCAGGGCGGATCGGGTGTGCCGGAGCTGACTGACGTTTCCGTCGACGCGCACGATAACGTCTACGTCAGCGACTACGGCCAACAGGCGGTGTACTTCTTTCCTCGCGGCAAGATGGGCAAGCACGGCCCAACGGTCGTGATTGAGAATTCGACGAACGCCGCGTCGGTTCTCTCGACGCCCAACGGAAAGAACGTCATCGTTTCGGGTGGCTGCGGTTTCGCGAGCGTCCGTCCCTTCACGCGCACCGCCGGCGGCAAATACACCGAAGGTAGCTGCTTTGGCATCGGCACGATCGCCCTCATCGGCGGCGCCGCGGATAACGACGAGGATGTCCTGACGCCCGTCGACGGCGCACGCGGGCTCGTTTCGATTTCGTCGCCCTCGGGCGGATCGTTGATTCGCGTGCCCGATAAGGACGGATCGATCGGCGGCGTCGCATTGAACGGCGACGCATCGATCGCCTACGTGGCCGATGCCCACAACGAATGCGTCTACGCCTTTGCGAGACCGGCGAAAGGGTGGCTATCGAGTGTCCCGCCGACGCTTTTAGCGACGTACAAGGGTTTCAAGAAGCTCGATATCATCGCAGTACCTCAGTAGTCGCGACTCCGATGTGATCTCATAGCGAGCCGTTTCGGCTGCTCGCAACGACAACAACACACGTTTGACACCTTCTAGCTCTGCGGGGTGCCACTGTATTTGCTTTTGAAAGGTTTGCGAGCAACGGACCGCTCGCGCTTCTTACCGTACGTTTCGTTGCAGTTCTCGCGACAGCCCATATTGGATCCGCCGGTCCTTACGATGACTGCGTGCCAGGGAAGCTGGCTTAGCAGACGTCGGTAACTCTGAAAAACTTTAGGCAACTCGCGAGTCTTAGGCCTTGCGATAGCTTCCGTCGGAAAAGCCTG
Organism: Candidatus Tumulicola sp.; assembly: GCA_036490475.1. Taxonomy (NCBI): domain Bacteria; kingdom Bacillati; phylum Vulcanimicrobiota; class Vulcanimicrobiia; order Vulcanimicrobiales; family Vulcanimicrobiaceae; genus Candidatus Tumulicola; species Candidatus Tumulicola sp. Next base: position 620,425 of record DASXDT010000005.1, on the reverse strand, counting down.
CGACGACCAAGGCAACTGTCGTATCGAAGGCAGCAACATCTGGCCCCAGCTTACCGCTTCTGCACCGATGAGCATCTATCACGTCGTCCTCGCTACGGGTAGCTGCACGAGTCCTCCGTCCAGCGGCTCGGAGCTAGATAGAGCCTTTGGGAAGACGTTGAAAATCGCTGCTGGATCGGCGCATGTAGACATACCCATTTTTCACTTACGAGCGGTGAATACGCGATCGTGGTCCAGAATGCAAGCCATGCGGTCGTTGCCTGCGGTGTGATCAAGCGGAGCGTTTTGTATAGCGACGCGCCTCATTAATCCTCGATCCGTTTTCGACATGCTCGATGATCGTTTTTACGGTACGATGGTTTTAATCCACCAAGGAGTTGCGCGGCAATCGACCGCTTCGCCATTTCGATTTTGTCGGAATCACTCTGTCGCCGCCGCCGCGCGCCCGTGATCCGGACTGCCCTTTCAGCACCGTACTTGCGCTGCAGCGACCCGGGTGATAGGCTAAACGAACGAACGGAGGGTTGGCCAATGCGAGCACTCTCATCCATCGTCCACGGCGCGTTCATCCTCAGTGCGGGCTCGGCGATCGCCGCCTGTTCGGGAGCCGGCAACACGATAAGTTCGACTCTCGATCGGCAACCAGCGGCAATAGGTTCCCGCAGCGCTTCGACCGTCGCGCCCAATGCCACGAGCGGTGCGTTGCTATACGTGTCCGGACGCAGCGCGCACAACGTAACGATGTACACCTATCCCAAACTTCAATTCGTCGCAAGGCTCGCCGCCGGGCGCTACCCGATGGGTCTATGTGTGGATTCGCGCACTCAAGATGTATGGGTCGTTTCGCAAACGAACGGCAACGCGGCCGATCTGCTGGAGTTTATGCACGGTCAAGTTAAGCCGACGCGAACCATACAGTCCGATTCGTCTGCTGAGGCCTGCGCGGTCGATCCGGTGACCGGCAACTTAGCCGTTGCCGTTACCAATTTATCCGAAGACCCCGGCACCCTGCTCGTGTACAAGCATTCGACGGGAAAGCCGTTGTTCTACAACATAAAGGGCATTTGGCTGTACCTGTTCGTGGGATATGACTCAAAGGGCACGCTGTTTGTCGACGGTACGCCGGGCGGTTCGTCAATGCCGGTGAGGATCGCGCAGTTGTCGCCAGGCGATAAGAAACTCAGACTCGTACCGTTAGACACGAAACTGTTCTATCCCGGGAACGTGCAGTACGACGGTACGGACCTCGCAATCGGCCAGGAACGTCGCCCCACGATCTACCGAATCGACGGGTCCCGCGTCGTCGGTACCGTCGCGCTCAACGGAGCGTGCTTCATCGAGCAGTTCTACATCTACGGTAACCGCGTCATCGTCCCTAACACGTGCGGAAGTCAAGGTAGCATCAACATCTACGCGTACCCGGCCGGCGGCAATCCTCTGCGCACCTTTAATCCCCTCTTCGCTCCATTCGGAGCCGTCATTAGCACCTAGGCTGTGGCGAAAGAAAGCGTCTTTTCGCGCGCCTTTTGATCACGAACCAGTGCAATAACCGCTACGAAGAGCGCGCTTTGCTTACCACGGCGGCATCGAATGCGATCGCTGCCTCAATGCGAAACGTCGCCGCTCAGGTTGGCCCATCGAAGCCTTCGCGTACATCGTCCAGCCAGGATCCCTTGCGTACCTTTTTACTCCTTACAAATCGTTAGTGACGGCGCTACGAATAGCAATAACGCCGGATTTACAGGGGACAGCTGGGATGAATGCGTAGTCGTGGCCGTAGAGGGGAGTATACAGCGCATTTTATGCAGAGCGCTTTGGTCATTGGCGCGCATCCGGACGATGCCGAGCTTATGGTCGGCGGAATCATTGCGCTTTTGGTAGGTCACGGGGTCCGCGTCACCGTCGCGGTCTTTACAACCTCGGCCGAAGTTCCGTCTGCGGCTCCGCGCCGGAAACAGGCCGCGCACGAAGCCGCGCGGATTCTGGGGCACGATCTCTTGTGGATCGATGAAGGCAAATACGACCACGTGATCGACATTCCCGAGCCGCGCTGTGTGGGCTCGATCGACCGGCTTTTGCGCGAGCATCAACCCGACGTGGTGCTGAGTCACGGAACACACGACTCGCACTGCGATCACGCGCAGATCGGGCGATGCGTTATCGCCGCGATGCGGCATTCGAACGCGCAGTTCTTTGCGTTCGGACCCAGCGAATATCGGGCACAGCCGGCCCACTCGTTCGTCCCAAACGTTTTCGTAGACATCTCCGCACACATAGAACAAAAAAAATTGGCGATCAGATGTTACAATTATGAGGGCGCGCCGTACCACGAGCTGCGCGCAGATGACGTCGCTGTGCTGAACCGGGCCGATGGGATACACTGCGGTGCCGAGTTTGCCGAAACGCTGCAGGTGGTGCGGCAGTTCGGAATTCCGCACGAGATGCTCGGCATGCCAAACACGTCACCGGCGGCCGTCGAGCGGGGTTAACCCGTTCGGGCCGCGCGCCGCTCGTCGATCACCAAGAACGCGATGATCGCGAGCGCCAAGAGTGCAAGAAACACCGTCAAGGCAATCCCGAGCGTGAGCGCCTTTTGCGGCCCGAACGCGATATGAACATCGCCCGCGTGCGGATGCGGAACCAGCCAGCCGTTGGCATAACCGTTCACGAGGACGTGCGACAACGGGATACCATGTTGGCTCGCGCTCCAGCGATCGTCGTACGAGTCAGAAAAGACGAGCAACGTTCCGGTTGTGGCTACGCGCAGCGTGTTGGCCCCCTGTGCGACGATGCGCGCCGAGCCTGCCATCCGCCGTGCCGGCGGCGCGAACCGCGCGGCCACGACAAGAAGCGAACGAACGCCAACGTCCTGCGTGCGCAGCGGCGGCGGAACGCGGCAGAAGCGCAGCGCGAAGGTGTGGGTTCCGGTGCGCAGCGACACGCGCGCCAGATGCACGAGCCGTTCGGTAACGTTGCCCGGTAAAATGTCCGGTGAACACGGACTGCGACGCCCGTCCACCGCGACTTGCAGCAATAACGGCCGGACGCTCTGTTGAACGTGAGCGACGATGTCGTACATGCCCGCGCGCACGATCCGTGCTCTGGCGTAGACCGGCGCTCGATCCGGCAGGGCTTCGAAGACCACGTGTTCGCGGTCGCCGCCGAAGTAGAACTGATCCCAAAGATTGCGCGTAATCGCCAGATAGGGAAGAGAAATCGATTGCTGGGGATAATCGATCCAGCGAAATGTGCTGAACGTCGTTTCGCTCTCGCGCAACTGGGTATTCTGGGACGCGAACCGCAGGTATCGAATGCGAGCCACACGGGGCTGGCCGACGCGACCGAATCGATCGAAGTTTAACGCGACGTCTTGTACGCGGCCGCTGAAGTCGACGTTCGTCATGTAATAGTTGTTACTGTCGGGTGCGTACAGCTGCACCCAGACGCGGCGCGAGGTGCTCGTCGACATTCGAAAAGCGATGCCGGTAGTTCCCTTAGGAACCGGTGGAAGCGCGAGCATTTCGACGTCCTGTACGCCGCGCGGAATCGCGGCGACGAAGCCATCGAACCCATCCAACGCGATCGCGACGTTGGCGCTTGGGCGCCCCAGAGCAATTCCAGTTCGCGGATCCGACTGAAAGTTGACCGCCGGCAGAATCTCCTCAGAACGCTCCCCGGGCGGCGCGACAATGGTTGCCGGACGTGCGCATGTGGCTGCCGCGGGTGCCAGCGCCAACACGTCGTACGGGTCGGCTGCCGGCGGAACGCCGAAAAGGCAGTCCGGTGCATACGTACGCTGGACTCCATCCTTTACGTTCCAGATCGAACGATCGTCGAGCGACTGCTCGCGGACAGCGATACCTGTTTGCGCCAACGCGCGCTCGAGCGACGGCCGCGCATTGCTAATTCCGTTTCTGACGCCCGAACCCGGCGCCCCGATAGCGTGAACGACGATTCGGTGAATGCTCGAAATTTGCAGCAGCATCTTTTGCGTCTGCGCATCGGCGCTATCGGGAATCATTTCGTCGAGCGCCATTAACAGGTGTTGCGTGCGCTCGTAAGGCGTCCATTTCGCAGCCGCTCCGATCGTCGGAACGCCGAGAAAAGGAATTTGCGGTTCATCCCCGCTCTCGAAACGATAGTCGAAAACGCCGGGATGATAGTAATAACTCCCCGCGTTGGGCACGTACAGCGTTCGGTACCATCGATCGCTCGGAACGCTAGCCGCCGCAATTGTTGCGCGCTCCCCCGCCGTCTCATGGAACGGTCCGATAAGTCCGAGGAAATCGCTCCGAAGAAAAAAGCCCTGGCCGTACGCGAGAAAGATGGCTAAACCGGCGATCAGCAAACTCGCGGAGATCCGTTGGAAAACGACGCGCGCTGACAGAAACACCATGATCGGAAACACTAGCGCGACAAGAAACATTAGATGTTGTGGCGTGCGTAGAAACAGGCTGAACGGCAAAAGGGCTTTGAAGACGGCGATGATGGCGGGTCCAACGATCGGATTGCCGCCCAGCGGGAGGAGCGCGGCGAGCGCAAACACGCCGCCGAGAATCGCGAGCAGCGGCGATGGCCGCTTGATCAACGCGATGACACACAGCGCGACCAGCAGAGCATAGGCGGTGAAAAACGCCGGCGCGCCGCGGCCGAGTGCGTGAAAATAAAAGTCGCCGGGAAAGGCGACGGTCGTAAACGTCATCAGCGGGTTCGAGAACTTTTGGTACGTGGCAAACGCGCTCTCGAGCGAGCCGGTCTGCACGACCGTGTACAGCGAATCGCCGGCGAGAAGCCCGGGCACGACCCAAAACGCGGCGAGGGCGACGGATGCGCCGGACACCGTCGCAAGACGCAGTAACGATTTGGGCGCCGCTCGCGTAAGTAGACAAATCGTATACATGATGGCGGTCGTGAAGACATACACTTGCGACGAAGCGACGATGACGGCCATCAGCAACGACGATCCCAGCGCGTAGGCGAGCCAAACGCGACGGGTAGCGAGCACCGACCGCAACGCCAGCCCGATCGCAAATGGGCTGAGCGCGTCGCCGAGCACGGCACTCTGATCGCCCGCGATGATTTGATTGTACGTAAACGGCGCGAGCGCGTAGATCAAGCCTCCGAAGGTCGCGAAGGTGCCGTCGCGCGCGTCGGAACGGTCGTGCGTTAACGAGAGCAGCAAGAACCGCATGCCGGCGCCGGAGCCGAAGATTCCGAAAAAAACCAGCGATTTTGTGACGAACCCACCGTTGAGATTCAAAAAGCCGGCAACGCCGAACAAGAAGCTGGTCAACTGCGTCGAGTAATGAAACGTTACGTACGAACCGAAATCAAAGTCTTGCCACGCGAGGCCGGCCGTGCCGGCGAGGCGGCGCAGTTCGGCGGGATCGGCTGGTATGAGCCAGTCCCAGTGATGGCCGAGCGTTCCCGGAACGAGCAAGACGCCGGCAATCGCGCAAACCGCGACTATGGCATACAGGCCGATCGCAACGTCCCAGCGTGAGAATAGTCGGCTTGGCACGATTCCGTTACGAAAGGCTAACTGCCGCTCCGACGTCTGCGGAGCGCGACAGCGCTTCGAGAATGCGGACGATGTCGACGCCGAATTCGAACGGCGCCCGTGTCGGCTCGCCCGTGCGGATGACATCGACGAAGTGACGGATCTGCATGGAAAGCGACGGAACGCTGGAGCACGATACCGGTACGCCTTGTCGACCCGCAAGGTCGACCGGAGGACCGGCATACGATAACAGCTTCGTTTGGGCATCGTCGTCGAACCAGAGCGCTTCGTTCGCGCCGACGACGGTCACCAGCCGCTCGCGTCGCGGATAGTCCCACGACACGCGTAACTCCGCGGTTAAACCTTCAGGGAACTCGAGAATAGCGAAGGCCGCGTCGGCGAGGTCCGGACGAAAGAATGCGCTACGCGCGCAAAAGACGCCCTGCGGCAGCGTCCCCGCGAACGCAACGAACATCGCGAGATCGTTGGGCGCCAAATCCCAGAGCGCGTCGACATCGGGGCGATCGTCGCTCGACGCCAAGCGCGTGAACGCGCGCGACGCGCTCATAAAGCGGAGCCGGCCGGTTGCTCCGGCGCGGATTCGGTCCACGATCTCTACGACGACCGGGTGAAAGAGATAGACGTGTCCGGAGACCGCCACGATACCGGCAGCGCGAGCCGCGGCGGCCAAATCTCGGGCGGCGGCAACCGTCGTCGCTAGCGGCTTCTCGACCAAAACGGGCTTGCGTGCGGCAATAGCTGCGTGCGCGACGGCGGCGTGCTGTTGCGGGGGAGCGGCGATGATGACACCGTCGCAGTCGGGAGCGGCGAGCAGCTCGTGCAGATCGGCCGTAAGCCTGACGCTGGGGTTGAAAGCCCGCGCGCGTTCTCGCGCTGCTTCGGATGTGTCGGCGCACCACGCGAGCACGACGTCGTCCATACCGGCGATCGCCGCGGCATAGTTTTTACCCCAATGCCCGCATCCGATCAGGCCCAGACGAAGCGGCTCAGACATGGCTACGCGCCGGTCGAGCACAGCGTAGGAGCGCGTCGGAAACGCGCTCGATCTGCTCCTCCGCGATCTCGGGAAACATCGGCAGCGACAACACGGTTTTGCAGGCCCATTCGGCTTGCGGAAAGCGACCCTCGGGCGCGCCCAGATCGGCATACGCCGGCTGCAGATGAATTGGCGTCGGATGATTGATGCCGGTATGAATGCCGAGCTCTTTCAAATCCGCGATGACCCGATCGCGCTCGAGCACCGAGACCACGTAATACTGGAATACGTGTTCCGCGCGCGAGCGAGCGGCTGGAAAACCGGCGTCTTGCAGACGCGCATCGTAGCGCGCGGCGGCAGTGCGCCGAAGCGCGTTCCAACCGTCGAGGTGGCGCAGCTTCACCCGCAGGACCGCGGCTTGGAGTGTGTCGAGGCGGCAGTTTTCACCAACGATTTCATGAACGTGTTTGCGCCGCTGCCCCAAATCACGCAGCAGCCGCACTTGCTCGGCAGCGGCTTCGTTGGAAGTGCAAACCGCACCGCCGTCGCCGTACGCGCCGAGATTCTTGCCGGGATAGAAACTGAACGCCGCGACGTCCCCGAACGAACCGAGCGGCGCCCCCGCATACGTTCCGCCGTGCGCCTGGCTCGCATCTTCGATGACCAACAATCCGTGACTGCGCGCGATCTGCAGAATCGCGTCCATATCGGCGGGCTGCCCATACAAGTGCACGGCCAAGATAGCTTTGGTGCGCGGCGTGATCGCCGCTTCGATCTGTGCGACGTCGATTAAATGATCTGGCCCCGAATCGACGAGTACGACCCTGGCTCCCACATGCGAAACGGCGAACGCGCACGCGATGTAGGTGTTCGCCGGAAGGATGACCTCGTCACCGGGACCGATTCCGAGCGCTTGCATCCCGAGCTTCAGGGCGCTCGTTCCCGAGGCCACGCCGACGCACTGCCTCGTGCCCGTGTATTGCGCGAACTCGCGCTCGAAATCTGCGACGTCTTGACCCATGACAAACGCCGTGTTCGTCAGGACGCGTTCCATCGCGCCGGTGACCTCGGCGCGAATCTGGGCATACTGTGCCTTGAGATCGATGAGTGGAATCGGAGACTGAGAGTTCATTCGTTTACCCATTCAGGATGCGCGTATGTCGTTTCCAGCTTGCCGCTAAGGATCGCGTCGACGGCTTCGACGCCTTGCATGAACGTATGGTCTTGATTGGATACTTCGTACTTCCAGCCGCCGAAGCGGCCGCGGCTGAACACGCCGAACGCGCCAAGTTCGGTTTGAATCGTATGCAGAATACGATCGCGACCGAGAAATGGCACCGGATAGCCGTGCCACATCGCCGCCTGCCAACGCGAAACGACGTGATTACGATGCTGCAGGATCCCTAACTCGACGAGCTTCGTCTCGATCGCACCCGCCGCCGACTCGAGTTCGAACGGCGTCGTGTTCGCATCGCTAATCTCGCACAGTAACGACCAATAACCCGCCGACGGAACGTTGCCTGGAGAAAAGTTACTCGGTACGCAAATTCTCCAGCATGGAATGTCGGGCCGGGGAATGTGGAAGGAGTGCACGTTCGCGAGCCGTTCCGGCGGCGCTCCCTCGATTCCCAAGCCGACGAAGTATGCTTGGGAGAACCGGAGCGCGGGACCGAGTTCGCGCGACCCGTTTATGCCCGTAGACATAGCCAAAAGCGAGTCGAGCGGCATGCTCGAGATAACGTGCTCGTACGCGATCGTTTCACGGTTGTCGAGGACGAGGACTTTCGCCCGCGCGTCGATTGCTACGACGCGGCGGCCATTGACGATTCGCTCGGCGGGCAAACGCTGGGCGAGGTTTTTCCAGATAACGCCGGAGCCGCCGCGCGCCGGATAGCGAATGCGCGAGGCCGTTGTCCAACCGGCGTTGTCGCGCCGCGTTATCAAACTGCGAAGAACCGGCCCGATGGCGGCGTTGGCGACGTTGGGAGTACCCGAGCCGCTGCGTTGGCCCGTCCAGCAGTTGTCGATCGAACGCGGTTCGTGCGCCCACATCTTGCGGTTAATGGGGCCGAGCACGAGGTCGGTAAGGCCGTTACCGAAGGATTGGCGCAAATAGCTTTCGAGATCGCGGTCGGGCCGTTTGTTCGGCGACTTGCCCGAGACGATGCCGCGCAAGCACACCGCGCATAAGCCCGCCAGCGACGGCAATAGCGTTCTTAACGGAAGGCGATGAATATTCTGTTGAACGGGATACGGAACGATGCGATCGTCGATCCACACACCGCGAACCGGGGCGGACTCGTGCCAACTCGGAACGAGCGAGTCCATTAGCTGGGTGAAATTCGAGTAATGTTCGTGCGGGTAGAGCACGTGGTTGCCGTAATCGAAAGTAAAGCCTTCGGGCGTCGTAACCGAAGCAGCGCTGCCCCCGGGCGACGTCTTCTCGTCGATCACCACGTAGTTCGTCGAGGCGCCTTCGGAGCGCAATGCTTCGATACGCCAAGCTGCTCCGAGCCCACACGGCCCCGAGCCAACGATCGCTACGTCGACCGAACGTTGTGGCACGCTAAAAGCCTCTGCTCCCAATTGCCAATGCTCGCGCCCAAAGCGGGCGGCGTAGCTATTTGCTTTTTCTAAACCAAACGGGCAATTCCCGTCGAGAACCGATTGGCTACTTTAACTCGGTGATTTTAATTCTCGCTAACGAATTGGTGGACGAGCGCGATCGCCATGCTCCCTTCTCCGACGCTCGACGCAACGCGCTTCATGGAGCCATGACGGACGTCGCCCGCCGCAAAGATTCCCGGAATGCTCGTCTCGAGCAAATATGGATCGCGCGCACGCATCGAATCGGAAAGCTGCAGGTCCACTACATCGCGTCCGGTGCAGATAAAACCCTGAGCGTCGCATATCAAGGCGTCCGGAAGCCACGACGTTTCGGCCTTCGCACCGATGAAGATGAAGAGCGCATCGGCGGTAAACGTTTTTAGCGCGCCGTCTTTATATGCGACGTCGATCGATTCGATGTCGTCCGTGCCTGCAACGCTAATACATTCGGCGCCGTATTCGATAAAAACGTTACTCTTCTTCGCAAGCTGGTCTATGAGATATTGTGACATGCTCGAGGCGAGTTTCTGGCCGCGCACGAGGATCGTGACGCTGGCTGCGTAGCCGGAGAACAGCATCGCGGCCTGGCCGGCCGAATTGCCACCGCCGATCAGAACCACATCCTTACCGCGGGCAGACAACGCTTCGGCGCGAGAGGCTCCGTAATAGACGCCACGCCCGAGTAGTGCTTTAGCTCCGGGAACGTCGAGAGTACGCCACGCCACCCCGGTAGCAATGACGATCGCCTTCGTTTGCACGCGACTCCCGCAATCCAGGACGATTGCGTGCGTTTCCGTGTTCGCGTCGCGCGGCACGATATCGGTCGCTTGCCGTGTAACGATAACCTCGGCACCAAATCGTTTGGCTTGATGGAACGCTCGCGACGCGAGGTCGTCGCCCGAGACGCCTGCCGGAAAGCCGAGATAATTTTCGATGCGCGACGACGATCCGGCTTGGCCTCCGGGCGCACGACACTCAACCAACACGGTGCTCAACCCCTCCGAAGCGCCGTATACTGCGGCGGCCAAGCCCGCCGGACCGGCGCCGACGATCGTGACATCGTAGGTGGTTTCGCGCGGCGCGATCTGTAATCCGAGGCGTTTCGCCAGTTCGGGATATTTCGGTGCCGACATAAACGAACGATCCGCAAATACCACCGACGGGTAGATGCCGTTTTCCAATAGCTCCGGCGGCACGTTTGCGGCTGCGATGGCGACGCTGTTGGTAGGTTCGATCCAACGCAAACCGATTTGATTGCGCGAGAGAAAGTCGCGAAGATCGTAACATGCGGGGTCGCTGCGCCGGCCGATTACGGTCACGCTGAGCATGGGCGTCACGATCGCGGCCTGTTGCAATCCGGAAACGTGACGCGCCATCGTCGCCAGAATCTGGCGGTTCGCGTCCGGGCAGTGGACGAGCAACTCGTGGAAGTCTAACGCTTCGAGGCGCATCAGCCGGGATGCTTCGACGGCACGTAGTCCCGCGAGTGAACCGGATCCGAGCAAGAGCGACGTTTCGCCGAAGAAATCGCCAGGTTCGGCGCGCTCGACGATCTGTTCGGATCCCGCGGTCGTTTTTACTATCTCGCAGAGGCCCTCGAGGACGACGAAAAAGGCTGCGGCCTCGCCCTCCAGCACGACCCATTCGCCGGCATTGACGTGGATGTCGGCGCTGCGCGCAACGATCGGTCCCAACGCCCCGTCGCGTGCCGACGCAAAGAGCGGTACGTTGGTGAGCATAGCCGGAGTAATCACCAGGCTCGATGCGTTTCTCGCCTAAACGGGACTTCCTTGAAAGAGGCATTATCCGATGACGGGGTTGCCGTCACTTCGTTGTGACGAGGAACGGTGCGGTATAGACCGTCTTCCCTCCGATAAATTGCAGCCAGAGATTGTAATTCTCACTGATTGGTACGAGCAGTTCGAGCTCGAATTCGCTGGGTACGATGCTATTTGGCGGTAAAGGCGGCGTCTGCATCATCATGCTGTCGCCGCAATCGTCGCTGGCCATGTCGAGCATTGCGGCCGTCATCCCGTGAACGTGCAAATACGCAAGATCTTGCGTCCCCACTAATACCCCGTGCGATATCACTCCCAGGTATGGGTGCAAGTCCGTCGCCGGACGGCCGTTTTTAAGGATGCGAACCGATATCGTAGCGATTTCGCCGATGGGCACCGACGTCGGATCGATCTTTACGACGTAGGGTCCGACCGATACCGAAGAGCCCGCTGCATGGACTTCCCGAGTCGTGGTTTTTGCACCGGCTTGCGCCGGAAGGTCGAACTGAAAGACGTTCCGTCCGAGCCCGTGCGGCAGACCGTCGAAATAAATATGATAAGCCGCATGCGGCTCGGCGAGATGCAATTCCATAGAGAGGTGACCATCGGACGAAAGCACCGGATGCACGTGTTGGAAGTCCGAGAGGTCGTCCGACACGACGATCGCGTGCATGGTTTTCGTCATATCGATGTCATAGCTGCGGACCACTTGACCATCGTGGACCTCCCATGCGTCGATACGCGCCCTTCCATCAGAGGTTCTATCCAACCGCATAAAGCCGGTCATCGGAACCGTTCCGGCGTAGGCAATGTCCCTTCCAGCAATCTCATCGGTTGCTCGAACACAAGCCGTCTGCAACGCGAAGAGTATCGCGAACGTCAGCAAGTTCGCAGGTTTAATGCGCATCGTGACCGCGGTGTTCTACGGCAATCTTCAAAAAACTACCACGATGCGCGAACCCGTGGCGATACAATCGCGATGAAGGGCGGTGAATAGGCACGCCGAAAAAATAATGCGTGTCGCGACGCCACGCCGATGCGGTCGCAGCGGACGAGCCACAGCTGCTCGAGTTTCGCCGTCCGCCCGGCTTAGCAGATTACTTCGTCTTGAGCCCCTACGTCGTGCGATCCGGACGAGGCTACGAAATGCTCCTGCGCATGGTCAATCCGTCCGACAATGCTGCCGAGAAAGTCTCGCGCATTTACTATGCGTCGAGTTTCGACGGCGTCGCGTTCGACGTTGGGCCTAAAGTCATCGCTCCCGGCGACCGCGATGATTTCGACGGCGCTGGATGCGAAGATCCAACCATCGTGGGTGCGGCTGGGGCATATTCGGTTTTTTACTCCGGTTACAACGCCCTAAGCAGTAGTGCGTCGATGCTTCGAGCCGCGCGCACGTCGCTTACCGATTTGACGAAGAAAGGCCCGGTATTCCAACCCGACGCCGCGCATCGCAATACGAAGGAAGCCGCCGTCGTTGCCACGCCCAACGGCTTTCGCATGTTCTTCGAGTACGCGCAGGGAGGCGCATCGCTCATAGGGGTGGCGGATGCTTCGAAGCTCGAAGGGCCATGGGTTTATGGCGACTCGCCCCTCGTTCCGCGGCCGAACGACTTCGATGCGTGGCATCTGAGCCCGTCGTCTGCAATCCGTTGCTCCGACGGCACGCATATACTTTTTTACAATGGAGCTTCGAAAGAAGCTGTCTGGCGAATCGGTTACGCATTGCTCGATCGAAGCGCGACGGTCGTCCTAGAGAGGCCCGAAACACCACTGATCGAGCCGTTCGGTCTCACGGGAGACGATACGAATATAGCGTTCGCCGCTTCCGCCGTGGTCGAAGATGCCAAAAATGCGTGCGTCTACTACTCGATTGCCGATCGCAGGCCGTGTCGCATCGACGTGTCGTTCGAAGGCTTCGCAGATTTGGATACGGTAGAGTAATCGTTTTGAGGGGTCTGGTGCCGAACGGTTTGCGGCCGCTTGCCGAGCACCAAAAACCTAAGCCAATCATCTCATCTTGCTCATATCCGCGAAAAAAGACGTGTTAAGATGGGTCTGAGAGTAGTCGATTCAAGATGTTATGCGGTGTCCGCAAGTTCAGCTGACTGAGTCCGGCCAATAGATCGTAACACGGCACTCGGAAACTGCGGCGCGTAAGCCGGGATTAGCGTCGGCGAAACGAACCGCTGGAGAACTTTCGATGTGAGCGCTCCGTCGACCAAAATACAACGGGCTCAGCGGCATTTCAATTGGCTTCCTTGCTCGCTAAGATTAGACACTATCTGTAAATAAAGGATAGTATTCTAGACATTAAACCGGATAACTGCTAGAATACTTGCATGGGTAGAACCACCGCGACCCTTATGCCGCGCCTTCAGCGTCGGCTCGAGAACCTTGGCGGACGTATGCGCGCGGCGCGGCAAAGACGTAGATTACCCGCAGCGCTAGTCGCCGAACGAGCGGGAATGTCTCTGATGACCCTTCGAGGCATCGAAAAGGGCCGATCCGGCGCCACCATAGGGGCGTATGCGGCCGTCCTCCGAGTCCTGGGGCTCGATGAAGATCTAGACTCCCTGGTCGCATCTGATCCGCTCGGGCGCGAGCTTCAAGACGCAGGCCTTAAACAGCGTCAGAGGCTCAAAAAAGTATGAGCAACCAGAGCATCGCCGTCTACGCCGACTGGTCGCCGGGAATTGATCCGATGGCGCTCGGCACGCTCGAAGCCCATAGCGGCAAGAGTGGAGAAATATTCTCCTTCGAGTTCTCGGAGGCGGCTCTGAATGACGCTCACCTTTTGAGGCAACATCTGGATCCGGATCTAGATCTGTTCGAAGGACCACAATACCCGCGAGACAGGCGAGTGCAATTTGGCATCTTTTCTGACTCAAGCCCCGATCGTTGGGGTCGGCGCTTAATAGATCGAAATTTTGCGCGACGGCGTCGAACCGGCGAATTGCCCCCGCGCGCGCGTCCTGCCGAATCCGATTATCTCCTCGGGGTGCACGATGAATTTAGATCGGGAGCACTACGATACAAACTCGACGGTAAGGGAGAATTCTTAGCAGACGATATGCCCAGTGCGGCTCCGCCGCTGGTGCGGCTTCGCGAGCTCGAAGCGGCAAGCCGAGCGCTCGAAGGAGGCGCCGACCAAGACCCGCAGCTTGACGCGCAACTGATGTTGTTACTCGCTCCCGGCGCATCGTTGGGCGGCGCTCGTCCGAAGGCAACCGTCAGCGACCCCGACGGAAATCTCTGGATAGCGAAGTTCCCAAGCCAAAACGATCGCTACGATACGGGAGCGTGGGAATACGTGGTTCATCAGCTCGCCCATCGCAGTGGTATTCGTGTTTCGGAAGCGCAAGTTCGCCGCTTCAGTAATAATGGCCATACGTTTCTGGTCCGACGCTTCGATCGCGAGGGCGTCCGCACGCGCATCCACTATGCGTCAGCCATGACGCTCACTGGGCATGTCGATGGCGATGATGCGAGCTATCTAGAGATCGCCGACGTCATTGCCTCGCAAGGTGCCGAGGCAAAGGTGGATCTGATGGAACTCTGGACGCGCATAGCCTTCAATGTTCTCATTTCAAATACCGACGATCATCTCCGAAACCACGGCTTTCTTCTGACTTCGGATGGATGGCGTTTAGCGCCGGCGTTTGATATGAATCCCAATCCCTTAGGAACCGGGCTAGCACTTGATATCGACGAAAGTGACAACGCCCTCAATCTGGATTTGGTGCGCTCAGTGGCCGACTATTTTCGTGTGAGCGACGCCGAATCAATCCTGGACAATGTGCACTCGGCCATATCGACTTGGCGCGACGTCGCTCGACGTCTAGAGCTATCCCGTGCGGAGCAGGACAACCTGGCAGCTGCTTTTCGAAATTGATTGTAGCATTTATCTTCAAAACCGCACTCGCGTAAATTCTGATATCGTAAGAGTCCTCGATTGAAGCCTACGCTTGACGGGCTCGCGGATCAGTCCTGAGGTTTGTTTTTTCTCGGTTTGGCGGGCGTTTCGAGAAATGGTGCGAGGTCGAACCGATCGCGTTTTGCGTTAATCGGCGCCCATAGATCGCCGACGGTGTCGAAACGTTCGCGCACGTTGTCGAGCCGGAAATCCTCGAGCTCGATGCCTGCTTCGACTTCACTCCACGTTACCGGCGTCGAAACCGTCGCGAGCGGTTTCGCGCGCACCGAGTACACCGACGCCAACGTCGCGCCCCAGCGATTCTGATTGTAGTCGACCAGCACGCGCCCGGCGGGTCGATTCGCGATCTTGTACTCGGCGGTTGCAATGTCCGGATGCGCTTTTTCGAGAGCTTGCGCGAATGCTTTCGCAAACGCCCAGACTTGCTTTTGCAGCGGCCCGCGCACGATCGCCACGTAGACGTGCATCCCGGACGAGCCGGTGGTCTTCACGACCGGCTTCATCCCGATACCTTCGAGGCCATCGCGCACTGCCAACGCCACTTCACGCACCGTCGCAAACGGCGTGCCTTCAACCGGATCGAGATCGAAGTGCACGTAGTCGGGGCGATCGGTGTCGTCGCAGCGCGCATACCATTCGTTTAAGTCGATGCAGCCGAGATTGATCGTCCACAGCAGACCGGCGAGGTCGTCGATGACCGGAAAATCGATCACGCTCCCGGAGCCGTGCTCGATCGGACAGCGCCGCAGCCACTCCGGCGCTCCCTTGGGCGTCCGCTTCATGTAGAAGAAGTCCTGATCGATTCCACCCGGATAACGCTTGAGCACCATCGCGCGATCTGCCACGTACGGCACGATGAGCGGCGCGACGTCGGCGTAGTACTGCAGCAGGTCGCCCTTCGTGAACCCTGCGGCCGGAAAATACACCTTGTCGAGGTTGGTAAGCTGGACTCTGTGGCCGGGGACGGGGGTGACCACGACGTTCGGTGCATCGCGCGGAATGATGAAGCGCTTCACCGGGAAATACTTCCACCGTGTTTCGTATCATTACCGCTAATCTCAACGGCATCCGGGCCGCTGCCCGTAAGGGGTTCTTCGGCTGGATGGATCGCCAGCAGCCGGATATCGTGTGCGTGCAAGAAACGAAGGCGCAAGAACATCAACTCCCTCCGGAGGCGACCGATATACCCGGGTTCCACAACGCTTTCGTCGACGCCCAGAAAAAAGGCTACAGCGGCGTCGCTATCTACTCCAAACGCGAGCCGGAGCGGATCGTTCGCGGCCTCGGGATTGACGAATACGACGCCGAGGGGCGGTTCGTTCGGATGGACTTCGCCGATGGGCTCTCGGTCGCTTCGCTGTATGTCCCCTCGGGCACCAGTGGGCCGGCGCGCCAAGTCGTCAAGGAAGCGTTTCTCGATCGCTTCATTGGGCAGCTCGTGCAGATGAAAAACGAAGGCCGTCGCTTCGTCGTGTGCGGCGACTACAACATCGCGCATCGCGACATCGACGTGTTCGATCCCAAGTCGTGTGCCCGCACGACCGGATTCTTACCGCAGGAACGCTCGTGGTTCGATGACGTGATCGAGCGCGTCGGCTGGGTCGACGCATTCCGCGTCGTGAATCACGAACCGCGGCAGTTTTCGTGGTGGTCGAACTTTCCGGCGGCGTGGGACCGTAATCTCGGTTGGCGCATTGACTATCAATTGGTTACGCCGAACCTTGCACCGGTCGTGCGCGCGGCATCGATCTACAAAGACGAGCGGTTCTCCGACCACTCGCCCGTTACGATCGACTACGAACTCTAGCGATGGGTCGCCTCGATCGACGTGCGCATCGCGGCAAGCGCGCGAAACGTCCGCTCTTGCTTGCGTATCGGCAGCCATCCGAGTATCAGCGTATCCATCGGTTGCCACATGATGACCCAGCCGGCGATGACGAGCGTTTCCACCGCTAGGGTGCGGATTGCGTCGGGCAAGAGGCCGGTGCGTTCGATGCCTGCGGTTATCAATAAACTAACGGCAAAGAACCCAAGACCCCAGAAAAACGTACCCCATGCTTCGTGGCGCCACTCATCCATTTGGAAGTGAAGCTCGGCGAGCTTGTGCGAACAGTATTGCGCGATGGCTCGTTCCACGCGCGCTTGCGTTTGCGGTGACACCTCCTCCAAAGGCAACAGTACCCGTAGCCGCATCTTTGCGAGATTTGAGGCGAAGTTCGGAAACCGGGCGATTTGCGCGATGCTCTGTAACGCACCCGCATCGTCGACAAACGGGTCGAACTCACGCTCGGAAAAGAGCTCGCGCAACGCCGGCGCGCAAACCGCCAATTCAGGCGGCAGATCACCCATCGTTTTCATTCGATAACCCCCTCAATGGTAAACACTCTTAGGAGAGGTGATTATACGACTAAAGGCTCTGTAAACACCCTTATGGCTCTAGAACCGTTCTCAGTCGCCACGCCGCGTAGTTATGCGTGTATCTTGACGTTCGAGAAGTCGACCTTTCGGACGAGCGCCGAGCCTTCGTAACCTAAGACGCGTATCGGCAAATTCGTGAGCGTCGAAAGCTCGACAACCTCGCGTGTTAGGCCCGCGTTCGTCGACGGGTCGGCAACCGTTAGCGTGACGGCATTGGTAGCAACGCCATCGATCGTCTCACCCGGGGTTGCGGATAAAGTTCCTGCTGCCTGTTGCCCGTGCGCCAAGATGGCGCCGAAGCTGAGTTGGTCGATTGACGATCCTTGTAGCGTCGTGACGAGGGGATCGTGCAGCGAAATGGTTTTCTTGAACATCGCGGCGAGTCCCGATCCGTGATGCGCGACGACGGATGATCCGCCGTCCCACGCGAGGTTTATGCCTGCGTTCGGACCGGTGATGATATCGACGGTGACGTTCGCTGGCTTTTGAAACGTGTAGTCAAACACGAGGTTCTGCGATCGCGTCCCTTTTTGGTCGAAGATGACGATCCTCGCGCTGTAGCCGTCGATCGCAGCCCACGCGCTTGCGAAAGCGCCAAGTTCTCTACCCGCAGATCCCGATTGTGCGATCGCTGTCGAGCTCGACACTACAACGAGCGCCAGAAGGCACGCCGAAGATTTCGTGACGGCAGCGACCGAGCGTCGGCGCTCACAAGCTCTTGCCGGAAATCTTCCTGTCCGCCTCGGGTGCTGCAATCGGTTCCTCTCAGTTAACAGTCCGATCGTACCCAATGCGACGAAGTTCTGTCACGAAGACCACGGTTAAAATGCCATCGAAGGAGGCGCACGCTTGTCATCCGTAGTTGCGTTCATGTGGAAACGAGCGGCGGTGCAAGTTGTCGCTATGGCCGGCGCCGGCTCGGCGCTCGTACTCTTAGGGGTTACACCGGCACCGCCTTCGGCAGAGGAATTCTACGCGCGTGCCGTCGGCCAAATGCGCGGTCATCCCGAGCCTGCGTTCGCTACCTACGACGCGTCGATCACGGGATTAAACTGCACCGCCGAAAAGGCCGGCTTCACATGTACGCTTGGTAAGAGTACCTCCGAATCGGAAGCACCGTTTTCGATCGATCTCCGGCAAAGCGATGGACGTGTGGCTCTACACCGCGATGGCCGATCGGTTGTCTTCGGCGATTCGACTTTTCTAAACGCAACGTGGCCGGGTGTCGATGCACTCATTCGGCATGGCTTCACCGGCATGCGAAGCACGTCGCCTTCGACGCCGCTTCCCTCGCCGGACGAAGCACCCTCGTCGCTTCCCGTGATCGCAGTCGTCTCCACTCTTTCGGTGGCGAATTACAGCGTCTACGACGCCGGCGTAGCGACGTGCCCCAGCGGGAACGGTGGTCACGCCCTTCGCTTAGTAGCTCGCCACGATCCGTTGCGCTACCCGTTGACCGGTGCGACCGTCGATCTGCGCAGCGGCGATCTCTGCGCACTACGATTCAACGCCAACGTAAACGCCGCCGGCGGATTGGTCGGAGCTACGAGCGGTGCACGAATCGAACTGAAGAACGTCGGTGGCTACGACGTCGTGACCAACGAACGGTTCGATATCGATTTGCGCGCGGTCGGAATCGCGGTCAAGCACCTCAACATCAATGTGGCGTACTCGAATTTTACGTTTCCCAAGTCAATCGCGCCGCAAGTCTTCGTGACGCCAACGCCTTCGAGTGCTCCGCATGGCAAACCGTGAACGCGTACTCTCGAACCCATCGTTTTCGTCCTCCGATCGCGGGGGGTTGCGCCGGGTGCCCGTAGGTCCGGCGCTCGCCGAACGGAAGGAGTGGCGATGAGCTTGTACGACCACATCGATCTACGTGTGAAAGACCTTGCGAAGGTGCGCGCGCTATACGATGTTTTGCTACCTGCGATAGGGTTCTCACGACTTGAGGAGGATGGCGAAAACGTCAATTACCATCTCGAAGCCGAAAATCGATCGCAGCCATTTTTCGGGTTGATGTCCGATTCGCAGCATCGGCCGAACGGCACACGAATCGCCTTTCGTGCGGTTAGCCGTGACGACGTGGACCGGCTTGCAGACATCGCTCGGCTCGCCGGCGCAAGATCGTTGGAAGGCCCCGAAGATTATGGCGGATCGCCGCAGTATTACGCTGCATTTTTCGAAGACGTCGACGGCAACAAGCTCGAGATCTGTTTCAGAGAGTAGTGCCGCTAGGCTCTGGCGATCGTTACTCCGCGATACTCGCGCGCGCGAACATTTTCCGGCCCGCGACACGTGAGCTGCGCGCCGGCACGAACCGCGGTTTCTACGGTCACCGTCATGTCACCCAGCGGCGTGACGACGTTGGCTTGGGCGTGATCGTCGTCGATCCGGTGCACGGATGTCACGCTCAGCGCGTCCCGTTGCGCGATGCCGAGCTGTTGATAGGCGAAAACGAGCGCCGCTTGCGCGACCGGTGTGAGTCCGATTCGTCCTCGCATCAGCGCTGGTAGAACTTCTCCGGCGTCTGCGATCCGCGTAAGTTCGGGCGCGAGCTGCTCGGGTACGCGTCCGTACAACTCTCCCGTCGGCAATACCAATACGTTGGCGGCAAAACGATCGCCGCCGAGATGCGTCGTTTCCCAAACGCGACCGGGACGAAGACGTTGCAGTGCTTGTGCGACCGGCCTACCGCGCAGCGCGCAGCATGCATCGTGCTTTCCATGGGCGCACACCAGGTACAGTGGCGCAGTATCGATTGCGTCCGGTGTGAGGCGCGGCCACCCGGCCTCGAGCTCCGGAGCGATTTGCGCCAAATGGTCGACGCGCCACCAGGTGATGCGCGGCGTATCGATGTTCGTTTCGGCGATGCCGACCTCGTAGCCGCCGGCGGGAACGCCCGGCTCGTGTTTTCCGGGGCGGCGAATCGCTTGGAGGCGCATTCCGGCATTGGCAGCGGCTGCATCGATACGCTGCGAAATTTCGGGATCGCAACGGCTCTCCGTCAAACCACGCGGCCCCCACGCGCCGGGTTGATGAACGAGCAGCACGCGCGTTTGTGGCGGCGCCGTGCCGATCATCGGATCGCCGCGCAGCTCCGCTGCGACCGAGCAGCGAAAGGCCGAACTTGCGGTCATGCCGGGACGACCACGCCATCGCGCAACAATTGCGAAAGGAGAGCCAAT